>DASUVB010000344.1:0-16015 GCA_036373835.1 Flavisolibacter sp.
TGAGTGGACACGCGCGCTGAACATGGCGCGCATCAGCTGATCAAATAAAAGTTTTGTTAACGCCTGGAATTCCCATGAGGGTTTGTCGCCGGTTTGTGTTTTAACTACAAACCATAACCATCAAAAAAGGCAACAATGAAACAGCAACTCAGGAGGACAGTTCTCCTGTTCCTCGCAAGTATCACCTTACTGGCTGCATGTAAAAAGGAAGATACCACCGGCATTCCCAATCAACCGGGACGTACAAACCAGGTTCAGTTCGTCGTGGATTCATTGCCAGGCGAAACAACCGTCAACGGGGACGTATATGCGCTGTTCACAATTATGAATGACAGGAACGAAACAGTCATGTCGAACCAGCGGCTGTCGTTCACGTTCAATGGAAAGTACATTACGGAGAAGATCACGCTGTCACCAGGCTCCTTTCGCGTGGTGCGGTTCCAGGTGGTCAACGGAAGTAATGTCACACGATTCGCGGCACCAGTCACCGGGTCTGCTAAAGCGCCACAGGTGCAACGGCCATTGGCTGTTGCTTTCGCACTTCCCGAGATCACCGTGAAATCCGTGGGGATCGACGTGCTGAAAGTAGAGAGCGGTGATCAGCCGGAAAGCTTCGGCTACCCTGCAGGATCGTTTAATCTGCCACCGGCGGGTGCTGAAACATTCTTCAGGGTCAGGTTAAAGGCCGTAGTAAACATTGGTGATATTACCTACGACAGCATTCCTGCCAGCTTTACCATCCAGTCGTGGGACCAGCAGGGAATAGTCCACACAAAAGATACCATTATGGGAGCAGGCGTGCATGAGATACAGCTGCCACAGTCGCACACAAAGTACCGCGTCAGCATGAGCAAGTGGGGTCTTTCCGAAGAGATCATCCTGATGAAGAACCAGGTGGTCGATGGAGCATTGTATACGCTCGCAGCCAGCCGCGCTGCAAAGAAGCTGCAGCAGGAAATGTCCTACGCATGGCAGGGTGGCGAGTGGCTGGTGTATGAAAAAAGAAATTTTGCATATGACGGCCAGGGTCGCCTGAGCGAGATCCTCACGTATACCAGGGACCCTTACCAGGGAACGCTGAAGCTGTCCACCAGGGAAGTCCTCACATACCAGGGAAACGAGGTACACATAGATGCATTCGCCGGTACTTCTGCTTAAATAGTCACTACCCGCAGGCATGTTTTCGATGCACAGGCACGCATGACCAGGAGTGAATTCCTTTACATGTTCGAGCATTACATGTACGAATATGTATACAACAACAACGGCCTTGTGACGCTGCATCTCCTGGATGGCAATGGCAACCCTACCGAGTCGCGTGTTGAGCTTTCGTTCAATGCCCGCGGTAACAGGGTGGGATACAAATCCCTGACCGCTGTTTCCAACAGTGGAGCTGCGTATACATTCGATGAAAACATCAATCCATATGTTCACATGAAATGGCCAGAGCAGTTCCTGGAGCACGAGTCAAAGAATAACGCAGTGACAATGGGTTCTTACAGCGGTAGCGGACCTGTTGAGATTCAGACCACCAGCGAATACCAGTATGGCAATGACGGCTTCCCCACGCAGGTGTTGCGGAAGCGCCTCGATCCGTCAACGGGGCAGTATGTTCAATATTCAAGAAAAGTATTCACGTATTGATTTTGTTCATGAGGGTTGGTTGTTAGTACCGGCAATGGCCGGTACTTTATTTACGTGCCTTTGATCAACACGGAGATAAAACACACGCAGGTCTTTTTTCCGCTTATCATCTGCCCAGCAGAAATATGATGATAGTCATATCCACTGCTGACAATTATCAGGATGGCCCGGTCGCTTCCGATCTATTTTCATCCCCGCATACTCAGATCCAATATCACTTGACTAACTCTGACTTCCATTCTGGAGTTTCATTTGGGAAGCTTTTAAAGGGGCACTTCTTCGGGGGTGCCTCTTTTTTTAAGAGGAAATTTTAAATTTTGAATTTTGAATGTTGAGTGTAGAGTGCATCATGTGGATTGCATCCAGCAACCAGCATCCAGCAACTAGCAACCAGCACCCAGCACCCAGCAACCAGCAACCAACAACCAGCAACCAACAACCAACAACCAAAACATAGAACCGGGGCCATCTCCCTTCTCCCAAAGCTTCCAACTAAAAAGCCCTCCGAAGAGGGCCTTTGATTATTCAGATTTGATGATCAGTCTCTGGACGTGTTCTCCATTCCTTTCATTCACCACGCGCACCACGTAGGTGCCCGGTGCAAACTTTCGCATGTCTGTGGACCATGTGGATGTAAAGTATCCCGTTGCCACAACCTGTCGCCCGGTGATATCCATCACCTGTACAGAAAGTCGCGAGGAGTTCCCGGTGTATTTCACGGTGAGCATATGCTGTACCGGGTTTGGTGCTACGATGATATCCCTGTTCAACTCCGGAGAATTCACGGATGCTACAATATAGTTCACGGACTGCGACATGGTGCTCACACAACCATTGGATGTTACCTGCACGGAATACAGACCAGACGTTGTTGGCTGGTGGTATTCACCGACTGCGCCGGGTATAGCCACGCCATTCAGGTACCACTGGTTGCCCTGCACGTACGATGACTGCAGGAAGGTGGTGACCTGGGTGATGGTCGGCTGCGCCGGGATCGGGTTCAATGTCAGCTTCACTTCGGTGCGTGCATAGCTGGTGCAGTTATCGGCCGTGTTGCGGGCCTGCGCAAAATAGCTGCCTGCCACAGAAGTGGAGTAGGTATTCGTACCGGTAGCTACAGGTGTGCCGCCGGTAAGCGTTGTATACCAGTCAACGACAGTTCCGGAAGGAACCGTCACGCTGAGTGTAACCGGACCCGCATTTGCGCACACGCTCTTGTCGCCATCGCTTACAGGAGAAGCTGGTGACGTGCAGCCCGACGGGTTGAACATCGGGGAGCTCCACAGGCCGCGTCCATAAGTGGCCGCCCATATCCTGCCGTCAGAATAAGTGATCTCCAGGTCCTGTACAACAGTATTTGGAAGACCGGTCTGGTAAGGTATCCACGACGACATGCTGGCATCACGGAAGAACACACCCATATCGGTTCCTACGTAGATCACGTCGTTGGTGCCATTCTGGTAAATGCTGCAATTCACCGGGAGCGCCGGCAGGTTGCCGCTGTAATCCTGCCAGTTGGTTCCACCATTTGTCGACAGCATCACGCGGTTGGATGATCCGTAGGTGGAGCGGGTCACCCACACCTTGTCGGGGTTGAGTGGTGACACTGTGATTGAAGTAATAGTTCCACCGCCCGTATAAACTGTTGTCCACGATGCACCTCCGTCAGCAGTTCTTGCAATGCTGCTCGAATTGGCAACATAGATCACCTGGGGATTCGAAGGGGCATACGCGATCACCAGCAGGTTGCCCGGGATGCCGGGCGATAAAGTTTCCCATGTGGATCCTGCGTTCGATGTCTTATAAAGCTGGTCCTTTCCCACAAGAAGTGTGTTAGGTTCGGTGGGATGCTGAACATAAGGTGTGATCCAGGCTCCTGAGCCGTTCACGCCAGTGCCTCCGCTGCCTGCGATCTGGCTCCAGGAATTGCCGCCGTTTGTGCTTTTGGAGATATTTCCATTATACGATGCAGAATACATCACATTGGCATCCGCCCAGGAAATAATATTGTTCATGCCGTCACCGGTGGCGTGAATGTCGTACCAGTTCGTGTTGTTCTTCAACTTGGTGCTGTTATCCTGCAATCCGGCCAGCACTTTGTTATTTACCGTTGAAGCCACCGCGATGCGGTAGATCTGGCTGTTCCCAAGCCCGGTGCTGATATCCTCCCATCCGGCACCATCGGTGGATGTGCGGTACAAGCCGCCGTCGTTGCAATCGTACAGCATGTTCGGCACCAGGGGGTGAAACACGAAATTGTGGTGATCCGCGTGTACTGTCGCAGCCCCGCCCGGGGCACTGCCATTCCAGTAGGCCTTCAGGGTCCAGGTGGAACCGCCGCTTGCGGACATATAAGTATTGACACCGCCCAGCCAGATCTGGTTGGCATCGGACGGATTGATAGCATAAGAGAGATCATACCCGCCCTGGCCGGAGGTTCCTGTTGCTGTTGAGGAGCTGTTCAGGTAGTTCGTGGTGGAGGTGCCGGTGAAATACTGCGTGAATGAAGCGCCGCTGTTCGTTGACTTCCACATGCCGGCGAGGCCACCAGAGTTGTTACTTGCAACTGCATCTACCAGGTCCGCGTTGGCCGGAGTTACAGCAAGGTTCACCCGGCGTGCACCGGTGAGCGTTCCGACAGTCGTCCAGGTGGCACCACCGTCCTGTGAGCGCAACACCTGCGCATCACTCCCGGCATATTCCGAGGCATAGACCGTTGAAGGATCGCCCGGCCTGAATTCCGCATCCGAGAAATTGCCGCCGCGTACATTGCTCCAGCTGGCGCCGGAATTCGTGGTCCTGTAGATGCCATCCGAGGCGAACACCATCAGGACAGCCGGGTTGGCCGGGTTCATCAGCAGTTTCTTGATCTGCTTGAAATTGGTGGTGCTCCATACCAGGCCCGTGGCATTCCACGTGGCGCCGCCGTCCGTGGTCTTCAGCACGCCCAGGCTGTATGTGTCAGAGCCATCGGGATCGCCCGTGGCGATGTACATCACGGACGGGTTGGAGGGATCTACCGCAATATTGCTTACACCGAGGACCGGAAGCTGGTCGGTATTGCAGGTCCATGTGGAACCATTGTCAGTGGTCTTCCAAAGACCGCCGGCAGGCGTTCCCACCCAAAAAGTATTCGGGTCAGTAGGATGAAAGGCAATGCAGTTCACCCTTCCCACACCATAATAACCGGAACTCGAGGATGAAGGTCCCTGGAAGGTCCAGTTGGAATTGGTCAATGTTTTTTGCTGGTGCTGCGGGTACAGCAGCCGGTACTGGTTAATGGCCTCCAGCGTTACAGTAGCGGGTGGCAGGCTTCCATCTGGCAGGAGCCGTTGTCCCCAGAAATATTCCCAGCGCTTGAATTGTTTGTAGCCTGTTCCTTTTCCTACCTGCTTTCCGGCCCAATGGGACTCGAACTGGTTTTTGATCTGCTGGAAGGGCGCATTGCCTGATGACATGCTCTCCAGCCATGGCTGCGAGTAGGCGCTGCCGGAGATGAGCAGCAGGGCAGGGAGAAAGAACCTGATAACTTGTTTCATGATGTGCTAAGGCCTGTTTGGTGCGTTGACCTGTTTGATGCTTTTAATGATAAAATAGTTGCGTTCACCATCGACATAATACCGCAATAGCGCGGCACCATTGAATTTCAGAGGGGGGGATTGCTGTGGGATTTCGTCTCTTGATACCTTGTATTCTTCTGAAACGCGGACCAGCAGGGTATCGCCTGCACGGGCCACTAAGGGCGCTTGTCCGCTGGCGACGCCTTCCTTTGTCATATGCGCCAGGAACCTGCGGTTGCCGATCCAGGCGCTGTCAAATACCAGCTTCCGGGCCGTTTTCACCAGGATCCTGAAGGTGTATTCGGTCCCTTTACCGCCATCGCGAACCCCTGATGTCCAGTTCCCGAACGTTGACGAGAGCACCTGGAAGGGCGGTCGAATGACCGGCATCTTATGTTCACTTGGGACCGTGCGGACCGCCACGGCCGAATCCGGGATGTTTTCAACGGGAATGGGATCAGGTAATGCGACCACCGGGGTATCACTGCTGTTCGAAACTTCCGTGACAGCGGTGGTTTGTTTCCCGGTTGCCTGGTCGTTACACGCAAACAAGATCAGGATCAGCACCGGGAAAGCGAAATACCTTCGGAACATCGGCATTTTTGAGGGCCGTAAGCTACGAAAATTGGGTGTAGCAGCTGCATTCATTCGGTGAATCACCCGCAATGGGGGTTGATTTTCAATAAGGCATGTCAGTTTTCGCGGTTTCGGCATCATGCACAGGCTGGATTTTTCAGGAAATAAACAGCATCTTTACGCGTTAAGGAATCGATCCAATGAAAAAACTGCTCTATACCCTGCTCTTCCTGCCCGTTGTGGCCAGCTCCCAGAACTTTCACTTTTCCGGGCGTTTCGGCCTGGCCGGCTACCAGGGGGACCTGAAAGAACATTCAGTAACCCTCTCCCAATCAAAGCTTTTCGGCTCGGTTGGCGCCCGTTACGACCTTTCCGAGCGCTTTACCGCGCGAAGCTATTTCTCGTATACCACGCTGCAGGCCGATGACAAGAAGGGTACGGCCACCATGCAGCAGAGGAACCTCAACTTCAAGACACGCATACTTGACCTGGAGCTCACGGCGCAGTACAATATCTTCTCGCTGAACTATCGCTGGTGGACGCCTTATGTGTTTGCCGGCGTGGGCGCGTTCCGATTCAACCCGTACACGAACGATGCTGCAGACAACAGGGTGTTCCTGCAGCCTTTGTCCACGGAAGGCCAGGGTTTTGAGCCCGGGCGTTCCAAATACAGTCGTGTGCAGATCAGCATCCCGCTCGGATTTGGGGCCGACTACGCCCTGAATGAGGACGTTCGTGTGGGGCTGGAATTTGGCTACCGCAAGTTGTTCACCGATTACCTGGATGATGTGAGCACTACCTATGTTGACCCCACGAACCTGCTGGCTGCAAGAGGAGCTACGGCGGTGGACCTGGCGTGGCGCGGCGACGAATACAACGGGGCGCCCTATCCTGAAAGCGGAACGATCCGTGGAAATTCAAAAAACAAGGATGCCTTTTACTACGTGGCACTCACGTTCACCTTCCGCCATTATTTTGACAAATACAAAATGACTTCAGGGATTCCGGGTGGTAAGCGCGACAAGCGTGTCGGTTGCCCGGCATCACGGGGCTGATGTGTGTAGTTGAGTTCATTCAACAGTCAACATTCAACCTTCAACATTCGCAGGAGCGTTACGCTTCGTCGGCGACCTTGATCAATTTGTAGCTGATGGAATTCCGGGAGAAAGAAATGAAGAATTCAAGGCCGATGAGCTTGCCTCGGTATTCATACAGATAAACCAGGCCTTCTCTTTCCTGCATCACGCCCAGGATGGTCTGTTCTCTTTCATTATAGCTGTATGTGATCAGCTGTTTCTGGTCGGGGAAATTTTTTTCAATGTCTCCACCATAGTGGTAGAAATTTTTTCTGCGCATACCTGTATTTAAAGATCGGGTGAATGAAGGTACGCTTTTCAGGATGAACAGGCCATTCCGTCTCTGATTATAACGTTTCATATGATTTCATACTTCGCAGGCAAAGGGTTGGTTTCACCTCGTGAAAACACTTTAACAAGTTGCATGGTGTCATATCCTGAGCAAGCCATTAACACAAAAGCCCGGCTGATTCACCTACCTTTCGTTTTATATATTCAACTTTGCATGTCAAAAATTACTTTCAACAATTCCAATAATCTTTTCTTCCAGTCATTAAAGCAGGCCGTTGATGAATACTTCACTGAGAAAGGTGTCAACAAAACAGGCAACTGGAAACTGTATACCAAGACCATTATCCTGATCCCTGCCGCTGTAGCCATTTACGGGCTGCTGATGTTTGTTTCGATGCCGGTTGTTGTCAGCCTGCTGCTTTGCGGCCTGCTGGGTCTTACACTGGCGAGCATCGGATTCAACGTGATGCACGACGCCTGCCACGGAAGCTATTCCAGGAAAAAATGGCTGAACAATGTGCTGGGCCTGTCACTTAATGCGATGGGAGGAAATGCTTTCTTTTGGAAGCAGAAGCACAACGTAATTCACCATACCTACACCAATATCACCGGGGCTGATGACGATATCGCGCAGACAAAACTGCTTCGACAGAGCCCTGGTCAGCAATGGATGCCGATCCACCGCTACCAGCACATTTACCTGACGCTTGCTTATGCATTCACCTTGTTCAGCTGGGTGCTGGTGAATGACTTCCGGAAGTATTTCCAGAAGCGGATCCATAATACGGTGCTGCAGCCGATGAGCAGGCATGAGCATTTCATGTTCTGGATCAGCAAGGTACTCTACGCGGGCTTTTATATTGTGCTGCCTATTATCCTTGTCGGCCCGATTGCGTGGCTGATCGGTTATGTCACCATGGGCGTTGTTACCGGTGTTGCGCTGGCATATGTATTCCAGCTCGCGCACGCGGTGGAGGGGCCTGAATTTGAAGCAGCCGGCGAAGACGACAAGACCATTGAATCCGCATGGGCGGTACACCAGGTGAGGACCACCGCCAACTTCGCGCCGCGCAACAGGATCGTATCCTGGCTTGTCGGCGGATTGAACTACCAGGTGGAGCACCATTTATTCCCGCGCATCAGCCACATACATTACCCTGCGATCAGTCGGATTGTGCGTGAGCATTGCGAGAAATTCAACCTCCAGTATCATTGCCATCCAAGTGTAAGGGTTGCCGTGCGTTCACATATACGTACCATGAAGCGCCTCGGCGAAAAAGCTTAATAAAACTCGTTCTCCGCCGGGCGCAATTCCTGGGGAACAATCATTTCTTACCTGGTCACACAGGTAAGTAGGTTGGTCGTTCCGGGTTTTCAAAGTTAATCTGTCAGCAGCATCGTCTTTGTATCTGCAATTGTCCCATCAATCACCAGGGAATATTTATACAGTCCTGTCTTGAGGCGGGCAGCATCCAGTTCCACGAAGCCTTCGCCTCTTTTGCGAACATCCACACGTTGCACCAAAATGCCCATCGCATCATACACCACGATCTGTGCCTGTTTCACATGGGAAGGAATCATGAAGGGGATTTGCGTTTTGACGGTAGCTGGATTGGGCGCATTCTGCTCAAGCATTGCTCCATGCGTGGTCAGCCGCGCGGCCTGTGTTGTTTTTGCACCGCTGCATCCCCGGAACATCTGCGGGAACTGCTTCGTGAGACCCTCCGTCAGCATGTCTGCCATATGCAGGATCTGCACATGCACCTGGTCATACGCCGCAACATCAGCGGCGTAGTCTGCATTTTTGCGCGCCACTGCTTCGGCTGTTGTAAGTGCCAGGTGGTCCTGCATCATCGCCTGCATTTCTGCTAAGGGCCAGTTCGGATTGGCTGCGCTGAGAAACGCAGCAATATCGTTTGCATTTGCGATCCACGCGGCGTTGGCTGCATTCAGAGCCGTCGCATTGCCATCGTCCAGTGCTGTCAGCAGGTCTGCGGCGATGGTAATGTGTGCCGTCAGCAGCGTGGTAAGCTGGTTCCCTGCCGCCTGTCCATAGTAGGGCTTGATGGCATTTCCAATATCCACCTGGTTTTGCAGCAGGCGGTTGACCGCATGTGAAGTGCCGGGCAGCTCATCAACGATGTTCAGGATCACGTTCCGGGTCCATACAATGTGGTCTTCCCACAGCTGGCGCATATCGGATTTCAGATCGCAGCAGGTGGACTTCGCCTGCTGGGCCGTGGCCGGGATGCAGACAGCTAGGGCCAGGCTCATGGTAATAGCCATGATGGTAGATTTCATCTTCATATATGTTGTTTTAAGTTACCGTGTGTAGGGACGGGTTCTCAGTCAGTGGAGAAGTGGTGTTCAGAGATCCTGCTTGTTGATCGCTTCAAATGTTCGCCGCACGACGGCATCGCAATACACGAGGTTGAATTCGTAGATGTCGGACCGGGTGTAGAACTGTTCCAGCTGCTTTTGCAACAGCGCCTTCGCCCTGTTGAGCCTGACCTTCACATTGACCGGGCTGATTGTCAGCAGTTCGGCCGTTTCAGCCACGGAGAATCCCTCGATTTCGCGGAGCACGAAAACCGTGCGGTATATCAATGGTATTTCCTGCAGGCTTGCTTCCAGCAATTTTGAGAGCTCGCGGTTCATGGTAATTTTTTCTGCGCTGTTGGGAACGCCTCCGGAGAGGTGGGGGATGGTCACTTCGCTAAGGATAGTGTCATTCTGAATTTCATACTTGTCGTGGCCGTACCTGAGCCGGTACAGGCATTTATGGATCAGGATCCTGCACAGCCAGGTTTTATACGATGCGCGCTGGCCAAACTGGTGGAGGTGCTGGTAAGCGGAAACATGCGCATCCTGCATCAGGTCTTCAGCGTCCTGGTGGTTGAAGCCATAAGCGCGGGCGGTTTTGTACAGCACCGGGTTGTACCGGCGGATCAGGATCTCAAAAAGATTCCGTTCTCCCTGTATGATGCGGGAAATGATTTCGATGTCCGGACTGATGCTGATGAGCTGTTCCACGTGCTGCATAGTATAAACGATAAGGGTTGTAAATGAGTTGCCACGGGGCGTATGATTATGGAGTTACCGGGTGCAAAAAAGGTTACAGGAAATTTCCGTTGATGAAGATTTTTTTGAGAGGAGTTTGAGGATTGAGAGAAGAGAATGGAGAATGGAGAATGGAGAAAGGAGAATGGAGAGTGAGGAAGTGCAAAATGATAAGCATTGAACCTCAGACCTCTCATGACAGGAAGTAGCACAGCGAACACAGCGTCCGCACAGCGATCACGATGGCATCCCGGAATGACGATGGAGCTCCGGACGTCAACATTTAAAATTCAACATTCAACATTCAACATTCCGGTGTGCGATTACGTTCATCACGGTGCCCGCCGCGCCTTCGTTGTGTTCTCTGTGAAACTCAGATAGGATGATGACAGGAAAAATAGTACAGCGAGCGCAGCGACCGCACAGCGATCACGATGGCTCCCCGGGTGACAATGGAGCATCCTGTCGCCAGCATTTAAAATTCAACATTCAACATTCAACATTTTAGTGTCGCCCCTACAGGGCTTAGATTAAATACTCCTTGTCCTACCGAGCTATTGCCCCCACGGGGCACGTAGAGAATGGCGATTACGTTAATCGCGGTGCCCGCCGTGCCTTCGTTGTGTTCTCTGTGAAACTAAGCTAGCCATTGTGGCAGGGAAGTAGCACAGCGAACACAGCGTCCGCACAGCGAGCACAATGGTTTCAGAATGACAATGGAGCTTCTGGTCGATCCCGGGCATTTCATTCAACATTCAGCACTCAACATTCAACACATCAAATCTATTCAACTCCTGCGTCCTGGAATGCCTTCTCCGCTGCAAGCATCTGCAGCCTGTCAAGGTCCGTGGCTTTTCCGAATACCCACAGCTTGACAACGTTGTCCTGGGAAACCGTGAGCAGCATCCCCTCGTTCACCGGGTTGAAATTCCACGACCGGTATCTTGCCCCGCGACCGAACGTATTCAGCAGGGTGCCATTGTTGCGCGCCAGCGTGATGCCGTCACCGGTGCCGTTGATCAGCGAGGTGCCCCCGGGTGAGATTACGGATTCTGTTGCATCGTACTTGTCGCTCACCTGGCGCAGTTTCCTGTCGGCCGACAATACATATGCCACGGAATAATTCAGTTGGGTCGCAGCACTGTTGGACCATTGCTTCTGTTGCTGCATCTGCTGCAACTGGCGGCTGTACCCTGGATTGAAGGACAGCAGCACATCACCTTCCCTTGAATAGCTGGTATTGGTGAGGGTGTAATCGCCGGGCAGCTTGATATAGTCTTTGAACACCTGCCGTCCCCTTCCATCCAGGATCGTAAGAATGCTCTTGTTGAAAATGATCAGGCCCAGGGGCTTCGGCACCAGGAATACGGCTGCAGTTTTATCCGCAACCGAGATGTCCTTCGTCACTTCCCGGTATGTCTTCAGATCGTACAGGTGCACGATGTCGTTGGCCTTGATGATAAGCGATTCCCCGTCGGCCACCATGTCCGTGATCCTGCCGAATTTCTCACTGATGGTTTTTATTTTATCACCCATGTACGACCAGATCGCCACGTCGTTGTCGGTGCCAATGAAAAGTTTCTTCTCAGACTGCGAAAAGGCGGCAAATTGGATCTGGCCTGTTGCGCCTTCGCGGAATACCATCTTGCCGTTCAGGTCTCTCAGGGCAAAGGATCTTCCATAATTCACCAGCACCAGCCTGCCATCCGGCGAATACTTTACATCCTGTGCATCGGTGATGGTGCTGATGATATCCCCCTGGAGTGTGCGCAGGGAGAACTTTTGACCGGATTCAGACACCAGGATGCTCCTGCCATCCGGTGCTATTACTGCGGCGGCGCCCCTGAAAACGTGTGATTCGAAGTATTCCGCCGGAGCCGCCTGCAGGGATTTGAAATAGTTGGCGATGTCAATATTCGTACTGTCCAGCTGATGCGCACGCTCCGCCGCCCTGTAGGCGAGCGCCGGATTTTTGTAGCGGTTATTTTTAGCAAGCTGGAACAACTGCCCCGAGGTTTGCGCTCCCTGGTATTTTTTCAGCAGCTCTTTCGATACAGCCAGCAACGAGTCGGATATCTCCTTTTCCCTGGCCAGGTTGCGTCCGTTCTCTTCCGCTTCGGCACGGGCCTCTTCGGCCTCCCGTCGTTTTTGTTCGTTCAGCACGGCAAGCTCGCGGGAACGCGCCTCCTGCTGCTGCGCGATCGTCATGGCCTGGCGTGCTTTTTCAGCTTCCGATTCCGCCCGGGCCTTGTTGGCTTCGGAAATGGCCAGGTATTCCTCGGCGCGTTGCTTTTCCTTTTCAACGTTTTGTTTTTCTGCGATCACTTTTTCCCGCTCCCTGTTCACGCTTGCAAGCGATGTATTCAGCTCGGTGCTTTTCACGCGCAAACTGTCATTGGAAACATTCAGCTTTTTACCCGTGGCCTGCACCTCCAGCAATTGTACCAGCGCGAGGATGCCAAGTCCAACCGCCACGACCAGCGCGGTGATGGAGATGCGCTTGACCCGTTGTTGCTGTACATATTTTTCGTGCAGCAGCCGGTTGGTTTCTTTTTCGCGGTTGATCTCGCGCTCTTCCAGCTCTTTTTTCTTTTCCAGGCTTTTCCGCACAAATTCCGTCTCGTCCCGGTTCAGCCAGTTGTCGTCTGACCGAATGATATCTGCCAGCAGGCCGATACGCGCATTATCATTCCAAAGCGTGTTGTCGGCCTTGTAGCTTTCCACCGCGATGGTGAGCCGGCGCTGCAGGAAGAGGATGTCCTTCCCGTACTGGTCGATCCATCCGCTGATCAGGTTCCAGGTCCTTATGAGGGAATCATGCGCAGGCTCATAGTAGGTGACACCCTTTTCATTCTTTCCCGTAATGATCAGCCGTGCATCAACGAATTGTTCCAGGATGCGCTTCACCCGCTGGTTCTCTTCATCCGATTCAAACACCAGCTCATTCTCGAGGATCTTCTTGCCGGCCCGCTCACCAATGGCAAGCGATACCATGCGCAGCATCACGTTCCTGATGGTCCTGCGGTGTGGATCCTGTTCCTTGTACTGGTAGAAGATATCGTTGGCGCGCTTGCGGATACCGTCGATCACGCCACCCAGCATGTTGTAATCATGTTCGGTGAGGTAGCCATCCTGTTCGGGCCTCTTTTTATAGGCGTTGTACATTTCACTCAGCGTATACGACAACAGCGGCAATGACCCGTTGGATTGCTGCACTTCGCCTATGATGACATTCACCAGGTAAGGCGGCTTGAATTCCAGCCCGGCATAATAAGCCGGCTCGGTGATCACTTCGCGCAGCTCTTCCTCCAGGAAGGGCGGTACATTGAACTTGCCCTGCTTCCACTCGGTGAAATAAGTGTCAAATTCATTTTCGTAATCGGAGCGGATGCTGAGGATGATATTTATTTCGGGTGCCCCGGAAGTATCGTGCAGGATGTCCTGCAGGTAATGAATGAAGCGCATGCGCTGCTGCAGGTCCTCGCAGCGTGAGCTGAGTTCTTCGAACTGGTCGATGTATACCAGGAATTTATCTTTATTGAGGTTGCGTTTTAACTGCCCGCGGATATACACCAGGCTGTGATCGGGATCGGATCCCGGCCTTGCCGAGATCACGTGCACACCTTCCTTTTGCAGGTGCGGGATCACGCCGGCCTTGATCAGCGACGACTTGCCCGCTCCCGAGGGACCTACCACGGCCACCAGCCGTGTGTCATACATTTTCTTCAGCAGCTCGGTCACCACCCTTTTCCGCCCGAAGAACCGGTTGCAGTCCTCCGGATCGTAGGACACCAGGCCTTTGTACGGGTTGCCCTCTATAACGGGCTTCTGTAACCGCGGACGTACATTTTTCGGCTTCTTTTCCAGGATGATCGGCACCAGGCTCTCATGCGCCAGCTCGTACTGGTCCTTTTCCAGGAACTGTTTCAGGATGCCTTTGAACTGGAGCTGCGCGCACCAGCCGCTGATCTTTTGAACATCCCATGCTGACAGGTCCTGCAGCTTTACGGGCCTGCGCGTATTCTCGGTTACAAATTCCTGCAAAAACAGCCACGCCAGGTTTTCGTCTTCGCCCGCAGTTTCCTGGATCGATTCCACCAGGTAGTTGCGCAGCACGTCATCTATTTCGCCCACTTCGGCGATCAGTTCCGGGTCGAAGCGGACCATATCTTCGGAGCCTGAACGTGACTTTGCCTTGTTCCAGAGGGTATGCAGGAACACCTGCAGGTACGGCAGGTACACCGTACGTTCATTCCTGAAGCATGCATCCATAATCTTGCGACTGATGGTCTGCCGGTCGGGCGCCGTTTCAATGCCCGGTGTTTCAAGGTATTTCATCAGCACTTCCTGCTGTGCCGTTGCCGCTGCCATTGGTGATACCTTCAGTCCTTTGGAGAACAGGACGGGGATCCTTTTTTCCAGTTCCTGCAGCTTGCCGTGAAATTCTTCGCGGATGATGAAGATCAGCTTGCAGTAGCTTTTCCGTTCCATGATGTCTTCCACCACGTCGTAGAAGGCGTTTCGTTCCCCCGGTGTTGCCAGGGTATATAATTCTTCAAACTGGTCGAAGATCAGGTACACGGGCTTGAAATGATCCAGGTACACTTCCTTGATCAGGTCCGGAAGCGACATCTCTTCATGCCGCTCCAGTACCTGCTTGCTGTTATTCGTTAACACGCGGAGCAGGTTTTCGCGCAGCGACTGCACCATATCACTGCCGCGGCGGATCCAGATATCGAGCCAGTCCGATTCGTCGAACATATTGGACAGCCCGCATTGCACCAGGCTGGTCTTGCCAACACCCGATTCGCCAAAAACCAGCGCAACACTGCCGCTGTTGACGATCTCGTACAGCTGGCTGGTCTCCACATCACGGCCATTGAAATATTCGTAATCGTCCTTGGTGAACGAATCGAGCGCAATCGTAAATGGATTGGCTGCCACGGCGGGCTTCTGTTCGGTAAATGCAGACATCATTGGTCAGAAGTTTGAAGGACAGCAAAAGATTTAAGCGCCGCGATCTCATCACGCAGCTTGTTGAACTGGTTCTGCAGCGTCACCAGCCGGTTGCGGATCTGCCGCTTCACCTTGGGTGGCTTGCTCAGGTTCTCTACGTATTCGATCCGTCCCTGTGCGTCTGCCGCCACCACGACGTTGATCCTGGGGTTCTGCACTTCTTCAAATACCGGTCCTCCGGTTTCCGTAACGTAGCTGTACAGGTACAGCAATGAATTCTCCTCACCCTTCAATACGTTCATATCGATCGCAAACGGGGAGAGGTTCAGGTAGCTTGTAAAATCCGAAAGCCCGCGGAACAGCATCACGGAATAGCTGTCGGTAAACGGCGGGTTGGGGTCTGTCGTGCCCTTCATCGGGTCCAGTGCTATGGGCAGCACCACGTCGTCCTCGGGCAGCAGGTTGTCGATCGATTCGTGCAGGATGATCCGGTTGTGCACATAGCGGGGCTGGTCGGACCGGTACTTGAGGATTTCGATGCGCCGGATCACCACCAGCTTGTAGCGCAGGATGAAATAGAATTTACGGAACACATCAAGCAGCAGGTGTTCGGCCTTGCGACAGTAACCCGGCACCTTGTCGCGCTCCAGTTTCCCGGCTGTACCGCGGTAGCGCAGGCTGGCCATTTCCTGGTCGGCAGCCACCAGCTCCTGGTTCAGCGTGAGATCGGTCCTGATCTCGCGGTATTCGCTGATGAAGGGCGTTACATTGTTTGCGCCCAGCACTTCCAGCACATTTTCCACGAGCTCCATGTAATCATACTCCTCGCGGGTCTGTTCCGTGATCGTGAAG
>DASUVB010000345.1:0-7922 GCA_036373835.1 Flavisolibacter sp.
GCACCGGCAGGTGATCCTGTTCCAGAACCGGCGCGGGTATACACCGTACCAGGTATGCATGGTGTGTGGGTGGATCGCTCAGTGCCGCAATTGCGACGTGTCGCTCACGTACCATAAGCTAAGTAACAAAATGAAGTGCCACTATTGCGGAAATGTGTACCCGCCCATGATCACATGCCAGGCATGCGGGAGCGACAAGCTTGCGCAGCGTAATTTCGGCACCGAGAAGATCGAGGAGTTGCTCCAGCAGGAACTGGAGGGGATCCGCGTGGCACGCATGGACCTGGACACGGTCCGTACGAAGAATTCGCATGATGTGCTGATCCAGCAATTCGAGCAGAAGAGGATCGACGTGCTCGTGGGAACACAGATGGTGGTGAAAGGCCTGGATTTTGATAATGTAGACCTCGTGGGTATTCTTGACGCGGATGGACTGTTGCACTTCGCCGATTTCCGGGTGAATGAACGCGCGTTCCAACTTATGGAACAGGTCAGTGGGAGGGCTGGTCGCAAGGATGGCAGGGGACGGGTGCTGATACAGACGATGAACCCTTCCCATCCTGTGCTCATGCAGGTGGGAAAGCATGATTACCATTCCATGTATGCCGAGGAGATCGAGAAACGACGGCAGTTCTTTTACCCACCATTTTCACGCATCATCGTGCTGCACTTCCGGCACCGGGAGCGCGACCTGGTGTTTGATGCGGCACATACATTTGCAAAGCAGCTGGATATCCCGTATGGCAAATACATGGTGGGCCCGGCAGAACCGGTGGTCAACCGTGTCCGGAATATGTTCCTGATGGAACTGATGTTCAAGCTGCCGCGGGACAAAGAGGTGATCGCAAAGTGTAAATCAGATATTTTAAATGAAATTGCAAGGCTTCACGCAGTGACACGTTTCCGGAAGGTGATCGTGGTACCTGATGCAGATGCCGTATGACCATATGATCCAGGAGAATATTTCACTGCAGCCTTACAATACATTCGGCATCGATGCACGTGCCCGATACCTGGCGCCGTTCGACACGGTTGACGCCATTGAAGAAGCGCTTCGATTTTCGCAGCGGCAGGGCATAACCGGTCAACTGACCCTGGGCGGCGGCAGTAACATCCTGCTCACCGGCGATATCGACGGCTTGGTGCTGAAAAACGAGATCACGGGAATCACCATCGTCCATCAAGATGCAGATCACGTGTATGTGCGGGCAGGAGCGGGGGAGAACTGGCACCGGTTCGTGCTGCATTGCATTGAACAGGGATTTGCGGGGATCGAGAACCTTTCCCTGATACCCGGCAATGTCGGTGCATCACCCATGCAGAATATCGGTGCTTATGGTGTGGAAATAAAAGATGTGTTCCACGAACTGCAGGCTTACCATGTTAGAGACAGGGTAGTAGAAAAATTTACCGCGGAGGACTGTGCATTCGGGTACCGCGACAGCGTGTTCAAAAACAAATACCGGGACCAGTTCATTATCCTGGACGTGACTTACCGCCTCAATAAGAAGCCAGTGTTCAATACCAGCTACGGAGCTATTGCGCAGGAGCTGGAGAAAATGCAGGTGCAGGAGCTCACCATTCGTGCAGTGTCAGATGCCGTGATCCGCATCCGCAGCTCCAAATTGCCCGATCCGAAGGAAACAGGCAACGCCGGTAGCTTTTTCAAAAATCCCGTTGTTGCGGAACAGCAGTTCGACGATCTGAAAACCCGGTACCCTGAAATGCCATCATTCCGGGCCGAAGGAGGCGTAAAGATCCCAGCCGGATGGCTGATCGAACAATGCGGCTGGAAGGGCTACCGCAAAGGCGACGCGGGATGTTATCCGAAACAGGCACTGGTGCTGGTGAATTATGGACACGCATCCGGCCGGGAGATCCTGCAACTCAGCAATGACATCATTGCCTCCGTGCAGCAGAGATTTGGCATCACGCTCGAACGGGAAGTGAATGTGATCTGACGGTCAGGAATAATCCTCTTCTTCATCCGCGTCATCATAGCCGGACGAAGATTGCATATTCAGCATGCTCCCCATCAGGTCCTTGAATTCAACAGACGTCTCCAGGATCTTCTTGCTGATCAGGGAATAGCTGGCCAATCCATGCAACACGAATTCCATCAGCAGCGCGGCATCCTTTTCGACGGCATTGGGAAAGAATTTTTTTACGAGCGCATGAAGGCCGTCCACTTTGTACAACTGATTGATCTTGTCGCGGTCACTGACTGAGAACTGGAGATTGATGTGATTTCCCTTGTCGAACCAGCTGATGATGCTGCGGTAGGGATGTTCGGCCTCCTGTGGCGGTTCTGTTTTGCGACCCGCTCTTTTTTTCAGGGAATCCGGATTCGGGAAGTACAGCACGAACTGCGAGCGCATGGAACGTTCCAGCAGGTTCATTGCCACCTGCAGCGGGCCTTCCTGCTCACCCTCGTAAACCAGTTCGATTTTCCCGGTAATGGATGGAATGATACCAACGAGGTCGCTGATCCATACCTGCGTCTGCGGCTCGCGGTTGATGATCGCCCGGCGTTCCGCGGCACTGACTGCATTTTCAAAAGCGGAGATCGTGAGGCGAGCACTGACGCCGCTCTTTTTGTCTACGAATTCACTGGCGCGGGCTTCAAACGCCACCTGTTCGATCAGCCGCTTTACCAGGTCGCTGACGCCGATCTTCGCAAGCTGGGATTCAGATACTTCAGCCTCCTGGTTCGTGATGGCCAGCGCATCTTCCAGTGAGCGCGGGTAATGCGTCAGGATCTGGCTCTCGATCCGGTCCTTTAACGGTGTGACGATGGAACCGCGGTTGGTATAATCTTCGGGATTGGCGGTGAAAACAAAAAGAATATCCAGCGGCAGCCTGAGCTTGAATCCGCGTATCTGCACATCACCTTCTTCCAGGATATTGAACAAGGCAACCTGGATGCGCGCCTGAAGGTCGGGCAGCTCGTTGATCACGAAGATGCCCCGGTTGCTTTTCGGGATGATGCCATAATGGATCACGCGTTCATCTGCAAAGCTCAGGCGAAGGTTGGCAGCCTTGATCGGGTCCACGTCGCCTATGAGGTCGGCAACACTCACATCGGGCGTAGCCAGCTTTTCGCCATAGCGCTGGCTGCGGTGCAACCATTCAATTGGTGTGGCATCACCTTTTTCGAAGATCAGTTCTTTTGCGAACCTGGAGATCGGCGCCAGCGGGTCGTCATTGATCTCGCTTCCTGTTACTACCGGCACATACTCATCCAGCAGGTCGGTCATCTGCCGGGCCATCCGCGTTTTCGCCTGCCCGCGCAGGCCGAGGAACAGGATATTGTGCCTGCTCAGCAGGGCGCGTTCCACATCCGGGATCACGCTTTCTTCATAGCCGATAATTCCCGTGAAAGTTTCTTCCTGCTGCTGCAGCTTGCGTATGAGGTTCTGACGCAGTTCGTCCTTGATGCTTTTTGGCTGGTAGCCTGCTTCCTTCAGCTCACCGATAGTATTGATATGCCTGATGTTCATTTTTGCTCCCTCTAAATTCTTTGTTGCCAGTTTTCCTGATTCGCGCCGATGGCTCTGCTAGGGCCTGGTGTTGAATATTGTTGTTGGTAATTTCATTCTGAACGGTAACCTGCTTTTCATCAGTAAACAGTTTTACGTTTGCCGCTTTCGAAATCCCGGAAGATGAACGCGCCCAACCTGTCGAGGCTTGCGAAATAGGCCTTCCCGTTGTTGGTTTCTGTGAACTCCTGCACGAAACGTTGCAGGTATGGGTCTGTAGCGATCATGAAAGTCGTGATCGGGATCTTCAGTTTTTTGCACTGCGCTGCCAGGTTGATGCACCGCGTGGTCACTTTGCGGTCCAGCCCAAAGCTGTTCTTATAATACCGCTTGCCGATCTTCAGGCAGGTAGGCTTCCCATCGGTGATCATGAATATCTGCTTGTTGGGGTTCTTACGCCGGCGCAGGATGTCCATCGCCAGTTCCAGTCCCGCCACCGTATTCGTATGGTACGGCCCCACCTGCAGGTATGGCAGGTCCTTTATCTCCACCGGCCATGCGTCATTTCCAAAAACCACGATGTCCAGGGTATCCTTGGGGTATTTGGTGGTGATCAGTTCACTTAGGGCCATCGCCACTTTCTTGGCCGGTGTAATGCGGTCCTCTCCATACAGGATCATGGAATGCGAGATGTCGATCATCAGCACTGTGGAGGTTTGAGCCTTGAAATCCGTTTCACGGATCTGGAGGTCGTCCTCCTGCATGGTGAAGGAATCCAGTCCATGATTGATTTGTGCATTGCGGATAGATTCCGTAAAGTCGATCTGCTCCAGCATGTCGCCAAACTGGAAGGGCCTGGTGTCCGGGCTGACTTCATCGCCCATCCCCGGCTTGTACGTGTTGTGATCGCCGGAACGGGTTTTTTTCAGCTTGCCGAAGATCTCTTCGAGGCTTCTTTTCCGGATCCCCTGCTCGGTCTTTGGAGTTATTTTGATCTCATTGCGTTGCTCGTTCTCGGTGAGGTAACCTTTTTCCTTCATTTCCTCGATGAAATCACCGACGCCGTATTCCTCGTTCGTCAGCTCGTATTCGCGGTCGAGCTGGTTGAGCCATTGCAGCGCTTCGCTCACATCACCGCTTGTATAAGTGAGCAGCTGCATGAAAAGGTCGAGCAGCTGTTCAAACCTGCCCCTGCCATCCTGCCCGGGTTGGAATTTTGAAAAATGAAACCCTTTCATACCATCCAAACTACAACAATTATGCTGTGTTTGTTCAAGCAGCATTGTTAAGAAAAAACCCTCATTGCTGAGGGTTTCATGGTTATCTGCCGGTATCTTTTAAGGTATCGTTGCGCTGCGGGCTTTCGGGGATAACAGCACCAGGCGCACCGTACTGTTTTTCCCACTCGGCCATAATTTTCAGGTATTGCTGGCCGATCTGTTCATCCCGTTCAAAGGCGAAATAGTCTGGCCTTTCACTTTTCAGGTAATTGAAATAACTGATCTGTTCATTGATATCCTTCTTCAGCGCAGCACTTACTTTTTTCGCCAGGTCGGCATGTCCTGCCCGGTAAGCGGCATGCAGGTACAGCATGGCCGTCTGGTTGTGGTTGCCGAAACGGCTCACCATGGCATACGGCAACTGCTGGGGCGCGATCAGGCTCTCTGCTTTTGACAGCAGGTTCACTGCTTCCTGCTTCCGGCCCTGGTCCGCCAGGGTGCCCGCAGTCAGGGCATAGGTCATTCGCATGGACAGCAGGTGGCGGCGGTTCTCTTCATCAAAATATACACCCGGCACATTGGCGCTTCCCGGCCTGAATTCATTCATCAGCAGGTCATAGCTTTTTTGTGCTTCAATATTCGGCTCACGATTCGGATCACCTGCATGGCGCACCGGCACCAACCGGTAGATCATTCCTTCCTGGCGCAGGTAGGGTGAAAATCCAATATCACTCACGCCGTAGTTGGACGTAAAGCATATTGGTCGCTTAAAACCATTGGCGGCGAGTATATTCAGCATTGTCATCTGGTCCAGTGTCAGGTAATTCCGGCCCGGTGACAGGTTGATCTGTATCTCAGTGCCTATGGAATCGCCGGCAAGCGTCGTATCGCGGCGGACTGCATTGGTGTCAACCGGCACTACATAATTGCGGTAGGGGATGATGGCCTGCAACTCAGATTTATCCTTGTTGTTCAACATGGGACCCACCTGGTTCTTCATCACATCGTACAGGTTCTTGACACCGGGATCCTTGCCCAGCGCGATTGCCTGGAGACCAATGATCTGGTCTTCGGTCCAGATCACATCGATCGGGTCACTCTGGTTCACCCGGTACCGCAACTGGTTCACATACCAGTCAATGCCCAGGAGACTCGTATTGACAATGCGGATGTCGGGGCGCACATTTTCCACCTCCTGCGCATACCACAGCGGGTACGTATCATTATCACCGAACGTGAACAGGATGGCATTCGGGGGGCAGCTGTTCAGGTAATTGCGCGCTAGGTCGGGTGCCAGGTATTTCTTGCTCCGGTCGTGATCATTCCATTCCTGTGCAGCCATGATCACAGGTGCGATCATGCACAGGCCTGTTGCAATAATGCCGCCCGTTCGCAGGTTATCTTTCGCCACGGCGCGTACCAGGAAGGTGACGCCTCCCGTAAGCAGTGCATAGATCGCGCCGCCCAGTAATGCTGCGATAATAGTATTTCCGTTCATGGCGTTGGCATCGCTCATCAGCAGGATCAGCACCGTGGTGAGCCCGCCATACAGGATCACATTGGATAATGTCTTTTTATCGGCAGCTTCGCGTGCCATGCGTGCGAAGGCCACTACGGCCAGGCCGATCCAGATGGCAAATGCATAGAAGGAGCCCGAATATGCGTAATCACGCTCGCGCGGCTGGTTACCCGGCTGGTTCAGGTACAGCACAATGGCGATACCCGTGAAGAAGAACAGCAGGAAAGTGACTATAAAATCCTTGCGGTCCCGGAAGAACTGGTAGACCACACCGATGATCCCCAGCAGGAAGGGCAGCAGGAACAATTTGTTGTTTGCCTTATTATCCCTGATGCTTTCCGGCATTTTCGCCTGGTCGCCGAGGCGCAGGTTATCCATGAATGAGATACCGCTGATCCAGTTACCGTCGCGGCGGTTGCCACCGCCCTGGATATCGTTCTGCCTGCCGGAATAATTCCACATGAAATACCGCCAGTACATGAAGCCGAGCTGGTACGTAAAGAACCATCGGATGTTGTCCGCATAGGTGGGCGGCTCATAATATTCCTGCCCCGACTGCATATCGTATCCTTTCAGGCCGAGCCAGTCGGCATAGAATTCCGCGTGGCCCTGTTCGTTGGTGCCGTCCCACACGCGCGGGAACAATTGCATGTCGTCCTTATTATAGGAGTATTCCTGCTTCCTGCCGATCGGCACATAGGAATCGTGACTTTTCGAATAGCGCATTGCGCCGGTCTTCATCACGGGTTGCCCGAATTCATCGCGTTCAATTTCGGCCTGGTAGTGTGGGCCGTACAGGATCGGCTGTGACCCGTACTGTTCGCGCCCGAGGTAGTACACGAGGTTCATCGGGTTGTCCACATTGTTCATGTCTATGGACGGGTTCGCGTTGGAACGCTCCAGCGTGGTGATGTACGTGGAATACCCGATCAGCATGAAGGTCATGCACCAGAGACCCAGTTTCAGGAACGACCAGTTGTTTTTGTTGGCCCACCGCAGACCCAGCCAGATCAGAACGGCCAGCAGCAGGTAAAAGAATATGAAACCGGAGAAGAATGGCAGGTTGAAATCATTGACAAAGAATACATCGAACTTCCCTGCGAACTTGACCGTCCACTGTATGACGACCACCTGCACAATGCCCGTGATGATGCACCCGATAATGAATGCCCAGATGGCGCCTTTACGGCTGTAGGTATATCGGCGGAAATAATAGGCCATGACGATCGCCGGGATGGTAAGAAGGCCCAGCAGGTGCACGCCAATGGAAAGCCCCATCGTAAAGAAAATAAAAACAATCCACCTGTCAGCCCGGTTGCGCAGCACGGCGTCATTGCCTGCTGCTTCATCAGCACGTTCCCACTTCAGGATCGCCCAGAACGCAAGCGCTGTAAAAAAAGACGCCAGCGCATAAACTTCGCCTTCCACAGCACTGTACCAGAAAGAATCCGTGAACGTATAAGCCAGTCCGCCTACCAGCCCGGCACCCATGATGGTGATGGTTTGTGCCAGCACCGGCTCTTCGCGAAAGCCGGTCATCAGTTTCCGTGCGAAATGCGTGATGGTCCAGAAAAGGAACAGCACTGTGAAACCGCTGGCAAGGGCATTCATAACGTTGACAGCCTTGGCCGCAGTAGATCCGTCATCTCCAAACAGGATGATAAAGAACCTGCCGAGCAACACAAACAGCGGCGCACCGGGCGG
>DASUVB010000346.1:0-3860 GCA_036373835.1 Flavisolibacter sp.
AACAGCAAAAACCACACTACTCACAAAATCTAAAACCAGCTATTGAAATGCGAAGACCAATGAATAAAAGGAGTTCCTAATTGTAGCGTGGGGACCATGGCTGGCTGGAGGACAACATGCAACATTCAACACTCAACACGCAACACAGAACATCTCACTCCGCCACGTTCAGCTTCGTCTTCACCCGCCGGCGGTAGTTGGTGAAAAGGCTGAACCAGCGCAGCTTCAGTACGCCGAGGATGCCCTCCTTTACGATGCTGCGGTTCATCTTGGACTCGCCGTACTTGCGGTCCTCGAACTGGATGGGCACTTCCTTCAGCCGGAAGCCCAGCTTCCACGCCGCGAATTTCATCTCGATCTGGAAGGCATACCCCACAAAGTGGATCTCGTCGAGGTTGATGGTCTCCAGCACTTCTTTCTTATAGCAGACAAAGCCCGCCGTGGGATCGCCGATCGGCATCCACAGGATCATCCGCGTGTACAGCGATCCGCCCTTCGACAGCGCGATACGGTCCCAGGGCCAGTTGCGTACGCCGCCGCCCTTTACATAGCGCGAGCCGATGGCTACGTCAGCACCTCCGTGTTTGCACGCGTCGTACAGCCGGGGAAGGTCGGCCGGGTTGTGTGAAAAATCGGCGTCCATTTCGAAGATGAAGCGGTAGCCCCGCGCCGTGCCCCACTTGAAGCCGTGGATGTAGGCGGTGCCCAGCCCCAGCTTGCCGTGGCGCTCCTCCAGGAAAACAGTATGGTTGAAGGAAGGCTGCAGGCTTCGTACAATATCTGCAGTGCCGTCGGGTGAGCCGTCATCGATCACCAGCACGTGGAAGTCCTGCCCAAGATCAAAGATCGCCTGCAGGATGGCGGCAATATTCTCCCTTTCATTGAATGTTGGTATGATAACGAGTTTCTCCACGAGGGTGTTAGAATTTCTTCAGCATGGTGCGTGTGTAGATCTCTGTCAGCTTCTGCTTGGTGTTCATCGGGAACTCGCCCTTCATCATCCAGTCGTAGTACTGTGGCTCTGCCTTCAGCACATCCGACACGGGCCTTCCCTTGTGCTTCCCGAAATTGAACACCTCCACACCCTTGTCATCAAATATGAACCGGCGGGCAAAATCAATGATGTGGTCATCCCCCACCGCTTTAATGATGGAATCCAGCGTGTTTCCCAGCTGCGGGTACCGCTGGAGCTGCGCATCCAGGATCTCCGCCGTCGCCGTGGCATCCACCTCGGCGCCGTGCGCCCCGTCCAGCGTTTTGTTGCAGTAGAACCTGTACGCGGCCGACAGCGTCCGCTGCTCCATGGTGTGGAAGATCTTCTGTACGTCCACGATCTTGCGGCCCTTCATATCAAATTCCACCTCGGCGCGCAGGAACTCTTCCATCAGCAGCGGCATGTCCAGGCGGTAGGCGTTGTAGCAGGCAATGTCGCAGCCGTCGAGGAACTGCCGGATCTCCTGCGCCACCTGTTTGAACACCGGCGCTTCCTTTACCATTTCGTTGGTGATGCCATGCATGTCGATACACACCTGCGGGATCGGCATCCGGGGATTGATGATCTTGCGTTTTACAGTACGGTTCCCGTCCGGCATTGTTTTCACAATGGCAATCTCCACGATCCGGTCCACGGCCACATTGGTTCCTGTGGCTTCAATATCAATAAATGCCAGGGGCTTCTTTAACTGTAACATTTGCAGTGGTTCTAAAGGGGGTAAAGGTAAAATTTTGTGTTATTCCTGTCCGAAATTAATGGCGGGCTGCGTAATTCCTTTGCTAAATCGCTCCGCGTCCAGTCCATCGTAATTCCCGGAGCTCATAAAAACCACCACCGAATTCCTGTAATCGCGCGCTGACAGCCACTCTTCGAGCTGTGGCCGCTCGTTGAAAACAGCAAGATCTTTCTTACCGAAGCCTGCAGCTACAACATCCGGGTGCAGGTCGGGCATCCGCTTTATCTCCAGGGCATGCCGGCTGTAAAACACCGCCGCTTCGTCCGCAGCATCCAGTGCCCCGCGGTAATTTGACAGGAAGGCCTCATTCAGGCTGCTGTAGGTATGAAGCTCCAGCACCGCGATGAACCGCCGGCCCGGGTACTGCTTCCGCACGGCGTCAATGGTGGCGATCACCTTCGAAGGCGCGTGCGCAAAATCGCGGAAGAAGATGACATCATCATTTGATGCGAGCAACTCCAACCGCTTCGAAGCCCCGGTAAAACCGGCCATGGCCGCAGTGAACTGTCCTGCAGTCACTCCCAGCCTGCTGCATACCAGCCATGCCGCGTGCAGGTTCAGCAGGTTGTGGTTGCCGAACACTTTCAGCTCGGTTTCGGAACCGTCGATCGTAACTGTCGTCACGCCGCTGCTGATCTGGTTCGCGGGAATTCCATACGGCAGGTAATGCAGGTCGTCGCGTTTTTCTTTGTTCACCAGTTCATTCAGCACGGGATCCGTTTCGTTGTAGACCAGGTATCCGCCGCTTTCGATCTTGCTGATGAAGATCCTGAATTGCTCAAGGTATATGTCGAACGTGGGAAACACATTGATGTGATCCCATGCAATGCCGGTAAGTACGGCGATGTGCGGGAACAGGAAGTGAAATTTCGGTCGCTTCTCGATGGTGCTGGCAGGATACTCATCGCCTTCACACACGATCACCGGCGCATCGGTGATGTTGACCGACTGTTCGAAGCCTTCCAGCCGCGCACCGACGAGGTAATCAAATTCCATCTGCGCGTGGCGCAGCACGTGCATGATCATGGAAGTGGTGGTAGTTTTCCCATGGCTGCCGCCGACAACTACCCTGGTCTTGTTCGTACTTTCCCGGTAGATGTATTCGGGGAAGGAATAAATGGGAAGTTTCAGTTCGCGCGCACGCTGCAATTCCGGGTTGTCCTCGCGTGCGTGCATGCCCAGGATCACCGCATCCAAAGAAGCGTTAATTTTTTCGGGGAACCATCCAACAGCCTCAGGCAGAATGCCTTCCCGCGCCAGGTTTCCCCGTGCAGGTTCAAAGATCTCGTCGTCGCTGCCACTGACGTGGTAACCCTTTTTTGTTAAAGCTATGGCAAGCTGGTGCATTACACTGCCACCTATGGATATAAAATGGATCTTCATATTATATTTGCATAATATCCGGCAAATTAAACCGTTTTATAAACAAACATTTTTTGCTTTTATGAAAAACAAGCTGCTCCTGATAGCATTTATTTCCGTACTGGTCATGTCCCTGTCCTCATGTTCCCCTAAATATGGTTGTCCCGGCACCGTAAGCAATGGTTCCGGAAAATTCAAAGGTTAATTCACAGGTTAAATTGTGTGTGTATGCATTGGATTCATCTTACCGATGAAGAGCAGTTGAAACAAGTTATTACCAAATCCCAGATCAGGCCACAGGTTATCTTTAAACACAGTACGCGGTGCTCCATCAGCGCCATGGCCCTGCAGCGCCTTCAAAAGGTGGCGCAGCCATCGGAGCTGGATTTCTATTTCCTGGACCTGATCGCCTATCGCCCGCTCTCCAATAAAATTTCCGAGACCTTCCGGGTGATCCATGAATCACCGCAGGTGCTCGTGATCCGCGACGGACAGTGTGTGTACGATGAAAGCCACCTGGGCATCTACATGAACGAGATCATCGAGAACGCCTACGCCGCGTAAGCGCACCGCCCACGTTGTCGTCACACAAGATCTTCCTGCATTATCTTTAGCAGGAAAGATGCTCCATGATCCCTGAATGGCGACAAGAATACAACAGGCAGTTCACCCCGGAGAAATACAAACGTTTTATTGACGAACTGTCGAACGTCTACCCCGGCCAGCTCGACTTCCGCGTAGCCGAAACCCCGTTGTTTGTTCCCCGTT
>DASUVB010000347.1:0-3301 GCA_036373835.1 Flavisolibacter sp.
CTGTGGTTCATAAGATTTATTTACCATGAAATATCTTATCCCGCAGCTTCCGGTCCTCGCCATAAATATCTTCATAAAAAATAACCTTCCCGTCCTTTGCATCACAGGTAACATACCGGATGTACAGCGGTATGCGCTTCCGCACGGGGATCACGTGCTTCTCTTTCCGTTCCAGCCAGGCATTCAGTGAATCCACCGGCAAGGCGGTCTGCACGGCAAGGCTGTCATTGTGGAGAATGAATTTCGCCAGTTCCAGCCAGGATTGCACCCGCACACATCCATGACTCAGGGACCGCGCCGAACGGCTGAATAAATACCGCTGGTTCGTGTCATGGAGGTACACCGCAAACTTATTGGGAAAATTGAATTTCAGGACGCCCAGTGCATTGTCGTCACCGCTGCCCTGCACCACGCGGTACGGGATGCTGCTGGTGTATTTTGCCCATTGCACTGTATACGGATCAATTTCATTTCCCTTCGAATCCAGCAGGCTGTAGCCCCGCCGGACCGTATACCCCGGGTCCTTCTTAAGTCCCGGCAGGATCTCTTTTTTGATGATGCTTTCAGGGATATGCCACTTGGGGTATGTGATCATATCGCTGATGGCGCTCGTGATGATGGGAGTTTTTGTTTCAGGCTTCCCCACCACCACCTTCGATTGCAGCACAACGCTGTCACTGTCGCGCACCTGCAGGTAGTAACCCGGAATGTTTACCCATATATACTGGACCGGCAGCGGCGGCATCATTTTGAAACGGTCGAGCGTGATGGCGATACGGATGAATTTTTCACGATCCGTATTATTCAGCCTGTCTATCAATCCGGCCGTGATCTTTCCATCCGCCTTCAGCTTCTTTCGCTTCTGGTATCTTTTCACCGCGGATGCCACCTGCAGGGAGTCGGGACTGGCTGTTATGTCCAGCGTATCTTCTTCGGAGATCCGCTGGTAGACCAGCGCCGGGATCCGGCTGCTGTCCCTGGAAACCACGCGTGTGTAACGGCGCATGTCAGCCTTGCGCAGGAACGCAGGCAGGGCTTCGCGCAGCCTGTGGTAGTCTGTATTGGCCGGCTCCAGTGAAGCAGCAAACTCGTATACCGGTGTTTTCCGGAATGCTTCCAGCTTTTCGGCCAGGAAATCAATGGTGACAATGCTGTCCCTGTTCAGGATGCTGTCCGGCAGCAGGCGTCCGCTCTTTATGTCTCGCACCATTTGCACGAACGCAGATGTCAGCAACAGGTCTGTATAGGCCCACCTGGAAACGTCGAGATGCGTTTCCCGGCTGGTATCCGTAGCAAG
The DNA here is from genome assembly GCA_036373835.1 of Flavisolibacter sp. Taxonomy (GTDB): domain Bacteria; phylum Bacteroidota; class Bacteroidia; order Chitinophagales; family Chitinophagaceae; genus Flavisolibacter. Next base: position 1,298 of record DASUVB010000347.1, read on the forward strand.
CAGCGTATGCAGCTGGCGGATGCGCTGCTGGTTATAATCTTCCGGGAACAGGCCATACAGCATGGCGCTGTCGGTCAGCAACAGGAAAGAATCGACCACGCTGATAAACGTTCCTTCCGTTGACCACAGGGGCCGGAAGGAATTCTTTTCATACAGGGCATACAGGATACCCGCATGCCTGACGCGGACGGAATCGCTGATGCTTTTATCACCGGCCTCGATAGCCTTCAGCGTCCCCTGGATCACATCTTCCGCTTTCGTGTTGATCTCCTCCGGTGTTTCAACCACGGTTTTTTCTTCTATATTCACACGGGGCTCTTTGCAGGACAGGAAACTGCCGGCAACGAACAGGAACATTATTAAAACGGGAAGCAGGAGTTTGTGCACAGCAGCAGACGGCATACGGTTAATGAATAGAATATTATGAACAAGATAGCTATAATTTTCACTGTTTGGGTGGCAGGGATGCTATCATTTAACAACGTCTTGACGGCGCAGCCCTTACCGGTTGTGAAAAAATATAACGCTTACTGCAGCCAGGTGCGCGGCGACAGCCTGCAACGCATGACAGAGCTGAAGTCTTTAATCCCCGGCATCGTCTATGACCTGCGTTACGCCACCACGAATAACTTCACCGGCAGGCAGCTGTATCGCCAGGGATCAAACACCTTCATGCGGGTGCAGCCGGCACGTGCGCTTGCGCGGGTTCAGGATACGCTGCGCAGGATGGGTCTCGGTCTGAAGATCCTGGATGCTTACCGCCCCTATGCTGCAACGAAACTGATGTGGGAGCTTGTAGGCGACGAGCGTTATGTTGCCCATCCAAAGAACGGATCAAACCACAACCGCGGACTGGCCGTGGACCTGACGCTTATCGAACTGGCGACAGGTGCAGAGCTGGACATGGGAACCGGCTTTGACCATTTTTCCGATACAGCCCACCACGCTTTTGCCGCGCTGCCGGACCATGCCAGGAAAAACCGCGCGTTACTGAGATCACTGATGGAAATCCATGGTTTTCGCGCACTGGAAACCGAGTGGTGGCACTACAGCTGGATCAATGACAGGAATTACCAGCTTCTGGATATTCCTTTCCATAAACTTTCCGGGAGGAAACTATAGGATCCTTGCGATACGCTGTTCCAGCAGCATCAGGTCTGCGAGGACGATGGCGGTGGCAGCTTCTACCACGGGCGGCACCCGCAGGGCAATGCACAGGTCATGCCGTCCCTTAACTGAAAATGATTCCATCCGGCCGGTTTCGATATTCCAGCTTTCCTGCTCCTTCGGTGTTGACGACGTAGGCTTCACTGCCACACGGAACACCAGTTCATTCCCGTTAGTCAGTCCGCCGACGACACCACCGGCATGATTGGTTGCCGTATGACCGGCAGCGTCGGTAATTGCATCGTTATGATCACTTCCGAACATCCGCGCAGCCATAAACCCAGCGCCGAACTCAATACCCTTTACGGCAGGTATGGAAAATACCACGTGGCTGAGCAGCGATTCCACCGAGTCAAAGAAGGGCTCTCCCAACCCGACCGGCAGGCCCTGCACACGGCATTCCACGATACCGCCCACTGAATCCTTCGCCTCTATGGCTTTCTGTAACCCGGCATCGATATCAGTTTCGCCGCCCACTTCCGTTAGTGTTGCCGAAATTGTGTACGCTGAAAGCAACTTTTTCGCAACAACACCGGCCGACACCAGCGCTACAGTAAGCCGGCCACTGAAATGCCCGCCGCCGCGATCATCTGCAAATCCTCCAAACTTTTTTGAAGCGACAAAATCAGCGTGTCCCGGCCGGGGGATCGCCCGCTGCTTTTCATAATCCGAAGGCCGCGCATTTTTGTTCCCGAAAAGTATGGTGATGGGTGTACCGGTAGTGATGCTATTAAGAATGCCGCTTGCAAATTGCGGGATGTCGTCTTCCGCCCTGGGTGTCGTTCCCTTCTGCTGCCCCCCACGGCGGCGATCGAGATCCGTTACGAAATCGGCGGC
>DASUVB010000348.1:0-4135 GCA_036373835.1 Flavisolibacter sp.
AAACCAGCGCCTTGGCGTACGTCCCGTTTCGGTGAAAATTTCAGTTAGTCTTGATGCCACAGAAAGAGAAGTCACTATGGTGGCGGAGAACCTTGGGACCATCTCTCCGAACACCGCCCTGCTGATCGTAACCGCGGGTAGCCGCCGCTACAGGCTGTTCCTCGCTTCCGACAAGCAAAAAAGCGCACAGGTGCGCTTCATCTACGAAAAATCGCCGGATCCCTAAAACCGGAAATTCCACGTTACGGTAGGGAGTATCGGGAACAATGCAACCTTGCGCGCTTCGATCTTTAGAGATCCTGCAACGGCGCTTCCATTCTGGTAGAAATAGATGAAATAAGGATTCAGCCGGCTGTACACATTGTAGACGCTGAACACCCAGGAACTTTCCACCTTCCGTTTTTTCTTCGGCACAGGTGTATACGTCGCTGAAAGATCTATGCGATGATATGAAGGAAGCCTGTATTGGTTGATACTGCTGTACTCCTGCGTCAAAACACCGTTGACCAGGTAAAAGCGTTCCGGAAGGGATGTGGCATTCCCGGTCGCGTACACCACTACCCCGCCGAACTTCCATTTGCGGTTCAGCTCATAGGTAGCTACTACAGAGAGGTCGTGGCGCCGGTCGAACTTGGCCGGGTATTTCCGCCCGTCGTTCAGCTGCGGAAATTTTCGCCAGGTCCACGACAAAGTATAACCGATCCATCCTGTCAGCGGTCCGCTCACTTTGTTCACAAAGAATTCAGCCCCATAGCTCCACCCCCTGCCAAAAACGAATTCCTCCTCGGGGTCCTGGAGGGATGGCGTATAACCTTCGCGGTATTCGATCTGGTTATCCATTTTTTTATAATACACCTCCAGTGAAGTTTCGTACACGTTGTTCGCAAAATTTTTGAAAAAACCCGCTGCATACTGCCAGCTCAGCTGCGGCTTTACACGAAAGGTGCTCGGTACCCAAAGGTCGGTCGGCAGTGTTGTGCCCGAATTGCTGACAAGGTGTATGAATTGAAGGTTGCGCGTCAACGCAGCCTTCAACGCGGTGGTGCTGTTCAGGGAATAGCGCACCGTAATCCTTGGCTCCAGGCCGGAATAGGAACGGATCGTCTCAAAATTTCCATATACGGTGCTGTCCAGCTTATTCTGATTGATATCACGTACAAATTTCGTGTATGGCCCTATCTGGGTGAAGCTGGCCCAACGCAGCCCGTAGTTGATCTTGAAATCATCGCTGATGTCCCAGTCGTCCTGGATATACAACGCATTCTCCAGTGCATATTTTTCTCCTTCGGTAACGGGCTTGAAAACGACAGAGTCCTGCCGCCCCGAGGTCACGTTGGGTATAAATTTGTGATAGGTCGACAGTCCGCCGAACTTCAGCTTATGCCTGCCGCTGGGATAAAAATCGAAGTCGACCTTGGCGTTCAGGTCCCTGATGCCCGATGAAAGCTTGATCTCGAAATTTTCCTGTGCGGCACCGAAGCTGAACTTGTAATCATTATATACCAGCGTTGTGTTGGCGAACAGCTTCCGGTTAAAAACGTGGTTCCAGCGCAGGGTGCCCGTTGAATTTCCCCAGGGGATATCGGCGTCGAAGGAACGTTCGGCGCTTTTGAATGTAAAAACATCACGGCCGAAATAGCCACTCAGGAAAACGCGGTCCTTCGGTGAAAAAGTGTAATTAGCCTTGGCATTGAAGTCATAGAAATAATACCCGGATCCGTAAAAATTGCTGGAGCGTTTCACGAAAGGCTTTACGAGGGCATCGATATAGGTCCTGCGTGCTGATACAATGAAAGATGCCTTGTCCTTTTGCAGGGGACCCTGAAGGGAAATTCTTGATGCGATCAGCCCGATGCCGCCCTCTCCCTGGAACTTCTGGTTGTTACCGTCCTTCATTGCGATATCCAGCACGGATGAAAGACGGCCTCCATACTGTGCCGGCATCCCGCCCTTGATCACCGAGGTATTTTTTATTGCATCCGAATTGAAAATGGAAAAGAAACCGAACAGGTGGCCGGTGTTGTACACCACCGCATCATCCAGCATAATCAGGTTCTGGTCGGCCCCCCCGCCACGGACGTAAAACCCGGCATTGCCCTCCCCGGCATTCTGTATTCCCGGGAGCAACTGTATGGTCTTGAGGATATCAACTTCCCCCAGGAAAGCGGGAATATTTTTTACCTGTGCCGATGATATTTCGATGCGCCCCATCTGTGCGTTCCGCACGTTGGCGTCTTTCCTGCGGCTGTACACGACTACTTCGGTCAGGGCGGCTGATTTCGGCAGGAGGTAAAAAGTCTGCTCCAGGTTCCTGTTCAGTGAGATCCTGAAACCCTGCGCCTGGTAGTTGACATGAGAAACGATCGCTTCGTATTCTCCTTCCTCAAGGGTCATGGAGAAAAAGCCGTACGCATTGGAGGCAACGGACCTGCCATCAATGGAAACCACCGCGCCAATGATGAATTCACCACTCAGGCTGTCCTTCACGTACCCGTTGATGGTAAACCTGTTTTGAGCTGAAGTTTGAACCGCCGCCAGTAGCAAAACAGCGAACAATAGTTTTTTCATGCCGGTGACCATCCTCCCCTGGTTAATCCTCTTGTTTCTTTGCGTCAGGCCCCTTGGTGTAATCAAGCACCGATTCATTTTCCCCGCACTTCAGCATGCCCTTGCCATACTGGGGATGATGCAGGCCCAGGTAAGGGTTGCGGATGGAATCCCCCGCGCTGATCCAGACGCCTGCGCCGGTGTCGTTGAAGGCCATAGGACACTTCTGCAGGTACAGCCTGCTCCTGTCATATTTAATAACGTCGAGAAAGGCGTAAAGGTTGAGCGTAAATGTGTTCAGCAGTTGTCTTTTCGCGTCAAGACCTGTTTGTGCCGCCATGGCTGAAATGTTACCGCGTGCCGCATTGAGCAGGTTCTCCGCGCGCGGCCTGTCCAGGGTGCTGTCCTGTGCCAGCTCGGAGATCCGGATGCTGTCCATCTGCTGGCGCACCGCACTGACATGTGTGTTCACAGCCGCGGAATCCCATCGCACGAAAGCCGCCGTCATCTTATAATATTCATCCATAAGTGAAGCGATGCCCTGGTTGAAAACAAGGCTGTGCCGGCTCACCGACTGCGATACATTCTTCGTTTCCTTATCCTTCCTGATCAGGTATTGCACGATAAGAAAACCAGCGACCAGGAAAACCAGTGCCAGCAGAATTCTTTTCATCAACAAAAATTTCCTCAAAGTTAATCCTTACAGTTTTGCCATACTTTGCATGCCGCCGGCCTATTTTTGCCGCTAATCCAATAACATGCTCGCAGGCTTACAGAATGTGACGTTTGAATTTGGCGCACGCACCATTGTGCGTGATGCCACCTGGCATATACAGCCTGCAGAGCGCATTGGACTGATCGGCTACAACGGCACAGGAAAATCAACGCTCCTGAAATTACTGGCTGGAGAATATCAACCTTCCGCCGGTACCGTTGAGAGGAGTCGCAGCACATCCATTGGCTACCTGCACCAGGACCTCCTGAGTTTTGATACAGCCGAATCGATCCTGCAGGTGGCCATGCACGCGTTCGACCGTGCGCGCCAGCTGGAAAAGGAACTGGAGCAACTGCTGAAAGAGATCGAAAAGAACAGTACGGATGAATTGTTACATGCGTACAGCGACAAGCTCCACGAATTCGAGGAAGCCGGCGGCTACGTGATCGAACACCGCACGGCGGAAGTGCTGCAGGGACTGGGCTTCAGCAATGCCGACCTGCAACGTCCCTACCGCGAGTTCAGCGGAGGCTGGCGGATGCGTGTGCTGCTGGCAAAAATGATCCTGGCACAGCCCGACCTGCTGTTGCTGGATGAACCGACCAACCACCTTGACCTTCCTTCCATCGAGTGGCTGGAAAAATACCTGCAGCATTACAAGGGTGCGGTGGTGATCGTGAGCCACGACAAGTTCTTCCTGAACCGCATGGTCAAAAAGACGGTGGAGCTGTACCAGAAGCAACTGCATTTCTATAACGGCAATTATGCTTTTTACGAAGCAGAAAAGCAGCAGCGGGTGGAACTGCAGCAAAGAGCTTTTGAGAACCAGCAGGATTTCATCCGGCAGCAGGAACGGTTTATCGAGCGGTTCAA
>DASUVB010000349.1:0-2018 GCA_036373835.1 Flavisolibacter sp.
CCAGGAGTCTTGTCACATACAGCCGGTTTTCGCCCTGCGCCACTTCAGTTCCATAAACTTCCCTGCTTACCTGTTCGGGCGTCAGCGAAGCGATCCGCGAGATCTTCCAGCCTTTGTGATACAGGAAGGAAACACGCAGCAACTGTTTCAGGTCTTCATTGTCGTAAGTGCGCCGCAGGCTTTCCTTGCGTTTGGGTTTGAAGAAGGAATAGCGCTGTTCCCAGATGCGGAGCGTGTGTGACCGGATGCCCGTAAGATGTTCAATATCGCGAATGGAAAACTCCTGCATACGTGGTGGACGAATTTACCATTTGTCTACTTTTAGGAAAAAGTTTGCTAAGATCATTGAAAACCATCTTTATTATACGATATTTTTGTCCGCTTTAAAGACCACAGAATGCCTGCTTATCATGTTTTCATTGTTTACCTGATTTCCGTCCTGATCGTCTTTCTTCCTTCTTTTGGTCTTGCTAAAATGTTTCAGAAAGCAGGCGTTGCACAGTGGAAGGCATTTATCCCATTTTATAACACATGGGTGATGCAGGACCTGGCAAGGCGACCAAAGCATTGGGTATTCTGGCAATTCATACCTGTTGTGGGATGGTTCATCAGCCCGGGCATTTTCATTGAGTTCGTTAAACTGTTCGGGAGGTTCACTTTTCCCGAGCACACTGCTGCGGCTTTGTTTGCCCCGTTTTATTTTCCTTACCTGGGATACAGCGACAAGATCCGTTACATTGGCCCCGATGGCGCCCGCCGCTACAAGAAACCGGGATGGAGGGAGTGGGTAGACGCGGCCGTGTTCGCCGTTGTTGCAGCCACCCTGATCCGGACTTTCATTTTTGAGGCGTATACCATTCCATCCGGGTCCATGGAAAAATCGCTCCTGATCAACGATTTCCTGTTTGTGAGCAAATTCAGCTACGGACCGCGCATCCCCAACACGCCGCTGTCCATTCCTTTCATTCATAATTATATCCCGGGTTCCGGACGCAAGTCGTACAGTGAGGCCATCAAGCTGCCTTACATCCGCTGGTTTGCATCACCGGTGGAAAGGGGTGACGTGGTCGTTTTTAATTTTCCCGCAGGTGACACCGTTATCAACCGTCCTGACTTCCAGTCCGGGATCCCATACTACGACATCAAACGTCTTGCGGAAGGTGGCGACCGGATGTCGCAAATGATCCTGGCAACACCCGAGGAATACCCGCTTGCCGTTCACCCCCCCGACAAAACGGACAACTATATCAAGCGTTGCGTCGGTATCGCCGGTGACTGGATAGAAGTGAAAGAGAATTCCGTATATGCGAACGGCACGCTGGAGCCTAACCCGCCAAAGTCGCTGATCAACTATACGGTGATCACCAACGGCCAGTTGCTGAATCCCGACGTAATGAAGGAGCAATATGATGTGGACATTGACCGTGGGGAGTTTGTACAGGGGCAGGAGCCGAATGTGTATTACATGATGCTGACGGAAAAGGCAAAGACAGACCTGATGAAGAGCGGCCTGGTGCGAAAAATCGCCGTTAATACGAATATCCCGAATGCATCGCCGGTGTTCCCTTATGATGAACTCCATGCGTCCTGGACCCGCGACAACTACGGGAAGATCTGGATACCGAAAAAAGGTGCAAGCATCGATCTTAATTCCGAAACCTACCCAATCTACGAAAGAGCGATCCGCGTGTATGAGAAGAATGATTTTGTGATGCGTGACGGGAAGTTCTTCCTGAATGGCAATGAAGTGACATCTTACACCTTCAAAATGGACTACTACTGGATGATGGGAGATAACCGCCAGGGTTCTCAGGATTCGCGTTACTGGGGGTTTGTGCCGGAAGATCGCATTGTGGGAAAAGCATGGCTGATCTGGTTCAGCTGGGAGGGGGGACCACGATGGAGCCGGTTGTTCAGAACCGTAAAATAGCTATCTTTAACCATCCCGCTTCGGCGGGATATTTTGTCGAATAAACAGCCGTATGAAAGAGAACAAGTATGAATTCAATTACAAGGTG
>DASUVB010000350.1:0-2482 GCA_036373835.1 Flavisolibacter sp.
CATATTTTCCGCCGGATGTCACCGCGCGCACACGTGGTCACCCGGTATGGCCCGTCATAATCCGTGCGGCATGCTATCTTTGGCGGATGCTAAAAATTGGTGTTTTCGGAACCGGTCATCTCGGGAAGTTTCATCTGAACAACTGGAAGGAGCTCCCTGGCGTGGAACTGACCGGCTTTTACGATCCCGATGACGCTATTGCCGCTGAAGTCATTTCAAAATACGGCCTGAAACGATTTACAGATATGGAGGAACTCATCGCCGCCGTGGATGCCGTTGATGTTGTTACCCCTACACAGCACCATTTTTCTATCTGTGAGAAAGCGATGCGCATGGGCCGCCATGTTTTCGTGGAAAAGCCGATGGCACATACCATGCAGGAAGCCGAGGAACTCGTGAAGCTGGCCCGCGAATCAGACATCAAGTTCCAGGTGGGACACGTGGAGCGTTTCAACCCTGCGTTCCTCGCCGCGCAGCAGCTCGATCTTAACCCGATGTTCATCGAAGTGCACCGCCTGGCACAGTTCAACCCCCGGGGTACGGAGGTGAGCGTTATCCTGGACCTCATGATCCATGATATCGACGTAATCCTCAGCCTTGTAAAAAGCGAGGTCAAGACCATTTCCGCCAGCGGGGTAGCGGTGATGACAGACACCCCGGATATCGCGAACGTCAGGATCGAATTCAATAACGGCTGCGTGGCGAACCTTACCTCCAGCAGGATCTCCATGAAAAAAATGCGCAAGATCCGGTTGTTCCAGAAAGATGCTTATATCGGCATCGACTTCCTGGAAAAGAAAACCGAGGTGGTGAAGCTCAAGACCGGGGAGGAGCCAGGTGCGTTCACTTTTGACATTGAAACACCGGCCGGGGTCCGCACCATTGCCATAACAGCGCCGAAGGTTCCCGAGGTGAACGCGATCCGCATGGAGCTGGAAGAATTTGTGCAGGCCGTCATCAATGATACACAACCGATCGTAAACGAAATTGACGGCTACAGGGCCATGGAGGTGGCGCACCAGATCCTGCACAAGATCCAGCATAATTTAATAGCCTCCTGACCGAATGGCCTTTCAACCATATATCCGCTCGTTCTGGTATGCCCTTACCGATTACCTGATGGCCATGGTGTCGTGGACGCTGTTTTATTTCGTACGCAAATCCTTCCTGCACGAGCGTTATGATGTCGACGAAAAGTTCTGGCTGGGCGTGTTCCTGATACCGGTGGGCTGGCTGATCCTCTACGCGGTCATCGGCAGCTATACATCGATCTATAAAAAATCGCGGCTGACGGAATTCACAAACTCGTTCATCTGTACGCTGATCGGGTGCATCATCCTTTTTTTCCTGTTCCTGCTGGACGATGCAAAGAACGAATACAGTTATTATTACACCGCCTTCGGATCGCTGTTCGGTATCCACCTCGTGCTGAACCTCGCCGGCCGCTTTTTCATTCTCAATATCACCAAGCGCCAGCTGCAGCAAAAAGTAGTGCGCTTCAGGGCGGCGATCGTAGGGAAATATGAAAATGCAGCGCGCCTGTACCGCGAAGCAAAGGAAAAACTCGAGGCAGAAGGTTATTTCGTGGAAGGATTTATTGGTATTTCACCCCACGATAGGTCGCATTCCAGGAGCCTGTCGAAGCTGGGTAATATTGATGAACTGGAAACCCTGATCGACCGGCAGCAACTGGAACTGATCATCCTGGCGATCGATAAGTCGGAGCAGCAGTTGATCGACAAGGTCATTAACCGTCTTTCTGAAAAGGACGTGACGATCAAGATACAGGCAAACACCTTCGACATCCTTGCGGGTTCGGTAAAGACCAGCAACGTGCTGGGCGCGGTGCTGATCGACCTGCATACAGGACTGATGCCGCAATGGCAGCAGAACATCAAGCGACTGCTTGATTTCGTGGTCGCACTCGCGGGCCTTATCCTGCTGTTCCCGTTCTTTATTTATATCGCTGTAAGGGTGCGCCTCTCATCGAAAGGCCCCATCATATACGAACAGGAGCGTATCGGCTATAAAGGAAAGCCATTCCGGATGTTTAAGTTCCGTTCCATGTACACTGATGCAGAAAAGGCGGGACCGGCACTTTCGTCGGACCATGACCCCCGCATCACGCCCTGGGGCAGGGTAATGCGCAAGTGGCGTCTCGATGAGCTGCCGCAACTGTGGAATATCCTCATGGGAGAAATGAGCCTCGTAGGACCACGGCCGGAACGTAAATATTATATAGATAAGATCGTGCAGCGCGTGCCGTACTATAAATACCTGATGAAAGTGAAGCCCGGGCTCACTTCCTGGGGCATGGTGCAGTATGGGTATGCCGAGAACCTGGAAGGCATGATCGAAAGGAGCCGCTTCGACCTGGTATATATCGAGAATGTTTCACTGATGCTCGATTTCAAGATCCTGATACACACATTAAGAATTATTTTCCTGGGAAAAGGCAAGTAGCTATCTTCAGCCCAAAACA
>DASUVB010000351.1:0-2668 GCA_036373835.1 Flavisolibacter sp.
CTTTCAGGCCATTTTTTTTGAGCTAAATTTGAGATTATGCCGAAGGCAATAAAATTCTTATTCGATATGAAACGTTTTCCAATATTACTGGTGATGCTGATTGCTTGTGTGTTTATTGGCTATGAAACCATGGGAACCACCGGCCCGTCCGATCCACCGACCAAGTATGAAAAAATTATGCAACTGGTAGGCAGCTACCTGTCGCAGGGCCACTACAGCCCCAAGGACATCAATGACGAATTTTCCAGGCAGGCCTATTCCAAATATTTCGAAGAACTGGACCCGGATAAGAACCTGTTCATGAAGCAGGACCTTTCCACGCTTGCCCGCTATTCCACAAGCCTGGACGACGAAATGAAGGGTGCCCCGGTGCAGTTCTTCAAAGAGGCCGGAAAGATCTTCAACAAGCGGGTGGAAGAAGCTGCCGTGCTGTACAAGGATTTACTCTCGCAGCCTTTCAATTTCTCGACAAACGAAACGATCGTGACTGATCCTAAGCGCATCGCATTTGCATCAAGCGATGAGGAGCGCAGGGAGTCGTGGAGGAAGCGACTGAAGTACATGGTGCTCCAGCGCTATGTGGATCTAATCGATGCGCGCGAAAGCAACAAGGGCAAGGAAGGCTTTACTGTAAAATCAGATACGGAGCTGGAAAAGGAAGCACGTGCCAAGGTCCTGGCCGCTATGGACCGCACCTTTGACCGCTACCGCAATAAATTCAACGAGGACGAAAAATTCAGCGTGTACGTGAACACCATCACCTCCATGATGGATCCGTATACGGAATTCTTCCCCCCGGTTGACAAAAGGTATTTTGACGAACAGCTCAGCGGGTCCTTTTTCGGGATCGGCGCCCAGCTTACTTACGACGAGGGCAATATCAAAATTGCGAGCGTCCTTCCCGGCGGACCGGCGAAGAAATCAGGCCAGGTGGAAGTAGGCGACATCATTGTGCGGGTTGGCCAGGGTAAGGACCAGCCGGTGGAGCTGACTGGTTTTGACGTAACGGATGCCGTGAAGATCATCAGGGGTCAGAAAGGTACCGAGGTGACGCTGACCCTGCGCAAAAAAGACGGAACGCTGAAGACGCTATCACTGGTCCGTGACAAGATCGAACAGGATGAATCTTATGTGCGGAGTGCTGTCATCAACGAAGGAACGTCCAGGATCGGGTATATTTTCCTGCCGGAATTCTACGCTGATTTCGAGCGCCCGGATGGCCGTCGTTCCAGTATTGACTTTGCCAACGAGGTCATGAAACTGAAGAAGGAAAAAGTGGACGGCATCGTGATCGATCTGCGCAGCAATGGCGGTGGTGCTCTGTATGATGTGATCGAGATCGCGGGACTGTTCATTGACCAGGGCCCGGTAGTGCAGGTACGCGACCGTGACGGCAACCCCCAGGTGATGCGCGACAAGAACAGCGGCGTACTGTGGGACGGACCGCTGACCGTAATGGTAAATGAATTCAGCGCTTCTGCATCCGAGATCTTTGCCGCTGCCATGCAGGATTATGGACGTGCGATCATCATAGGCAGTACCAGCACCTTCGGTAAAGGCACGGTACAGCGCAGCATTGGACTGGATCCATCATCTGGTTTTTCCTCAGGTAATTCTGACCTGGGTTCGCTGAAGCTTACCCTGCAGAAGTTTTACCGCATCAACGGCGGATCCGTGCAGGTGAAAGGCGTTGTGCCTGATGTGGTGGTGCCCGACTATTTTGAATACCTGAAGCTGCGCGAAAGAGACAATAATAACGCGCTGCAATGGGATGAAATATCCAAGGCACCGTACAAGATCTGGCAGCCCGGCTATGACCTGCAAATTATTCGCAACCTGAGTGCTACCCGGATCGGGAATGATTCGGTATTCAGACTTATAAAGGTGAAGACCGACCTGCTGGCAAAGCAGGACGACAAGGAATATCCCCTGCAGATCGACCAGTTCCGTAAAGAGCAAAAGGTAACCCGCGAGGCAGTAAAGGAGATCGAGCGACTGGTAAAGATGGATCACGCGTTGCAGGTGTCGTTCCTGAAGCAGGACGAAAGCCGTTACAACTCAGAAGACAAGGATAAGACAGAGCGTTACAAGCAATGGCTGACCAACCTGGGCAAGGATGTGTATGTCAATGAGGCCGTGAAGGTCATCCACGACATGGTAAACCAGCAGAACCTGACAAAATCAAAGGTCGAAGGCGTAAAAACTTTCTGATAAACGCCCCGGAGTTCCGGGGCTTTTTTTTACAGGTATCTTTCCCGCAGGATCTTTTGGTGATGCAGGGCGTGGCCAATGATCACGAAGCCCAGGGCAAGGACACTGATCCTGTTGTTATTGGCGATGCCTGACGCCTGCAATTCCTGCTCTCCAAACGACCGGAATAAAAGCGCTGATGATTTTTGCACAACACCGTATTCCAGCAACAGGTCGGCGGCTGTTCGTGACTGCGCGGGAGCTATGGCGGCATAAGCATTTTCATCAAATCCCGGTAATTCATTCATGTCCATTCGCGCAAACGTTAGCGCACGATAGCTGAATATGCGCTCTGCGTCAATAAGGTGCTGCACCAGTTCTTTTACAGACCATTTACCGGCTGCGTAACGGTGATCCCATTTGCCGGGAGGAAGCTCTTCCAGGAAGCTGTAGATGGCGGGCGGGTAGCGTTCAAATG
>DASUVB010000352.1:0-2297 GCA_036373835.1 Flavisolibacter sp.
GGGCGCGCAGATGACTTATAGTGTGCAGGACGGCCCGGACAGGATGAATAAGTGCGGCCTGGCGCCGAATACAAAGGAGTTTGTACTCCGGAGCGCCTTCAATAAAGGCTTCTCCATGAACATGCGATATTTTGAAGTGTATAAAGAAGATATTGACGACGTATCCCTGGCGACCACCATCCAGCAGGCAAGTGACAGCACTGCGGCGGTGTATGCGGCCTGCAATTCCATTGTTACCGCGATTGATCATAATAGCCGGGATGCGGAGATACAGGTATATCCAAATCCCGCTGGCAACAGCATCTTCATTAAAACGGCCCCTGGCAGCTTAAGGAATGCGACTGCCATGTTAGTCAGCCCGTTGGGACAGCTGGTGTATTCGCAGAAGATCACGGCCACGGTCACTGAAATCAGGCTCGTGCAATTGCCGCCCGGTGTCTATTTTCTTACGCTTGAACGGAATGGCAAAAAAGCAACTATAAAGATTGTGCGGAGATAAACCGCCAACGCGCAACGTAGTGTCCTTTGGAATTGGCTCGCGGGCTGGGCCAGTCATTGCACATCCTCTCCGCCTGCGATAATTAAAAGAGTGCTGTGTCTTAATACACAGTTCAATTTGCAGCGTTTCATAAGTCCGTGCTGCCGGTTTAAAGCCCTGTTAAAGGACAGTGCGGAAACAACTTTTCCCCGTGGCAAATGTTGGTGTAGCTTGTATGCTGGGGACAATTCATACAAATCGCCCTGCCAGGATGCACCAGGATAACATGTCAGCCGCCATGCGCAAAATCGTTCAACTGTTGTTAGTTTTTGTCCCTGTGTTCCTTTTTATTGAAGCGGGTGCCCAGGGTAATGGCCGGTTGTCCGGCAGGGTGGTCGACAGGGCCACACAAATCCCCCTGGCCGGCGTGAGCGTTTTATTGCAGGACAGCTCAAAGGGTACGACCACCGATTCCGCCGGCATTTTTCGTTTAACAGGCCTGCATGCCAGGTCACAGGCGGTTTCATTCAGCGCGGTCGGGTACAGGCCCCAGGTTTTCTACAACATCGTCATCAGCGCCGGTAACGAAACCAACCTGGAGGTGGAGCTGGAGCGGGCAACGGAATCCTTGTCCGAAGTGGTGATCCGTGCGAATAGCCGCACGGCAGCCGCCGCAACACCTGAATCTCCGCTGAGCGTGCAGCGGTTGACTTCGGAGGAGATCAGGAGCAACCCCGGTGGCAACTTCGACATCAGTAAAGTGATCCAGGCATTGCCAGGTGTCGGTGGCGGCGTGGGTGGCGGTGGCTTTCGCAACGATATAATCATCCGTGGGGGCGCCCCCAACGAAAATGTTTTCTACCTCGATGGCATCGAGATCCCGGTGCTGAATCATTTCCAGACGCAGGGCAGTTCCGGTGGCCCGCAGGGTATTTTGAATGTATCGTTCATCCAGGATGTGAAGCTCAGTTCGTCCGCTTTCGAGGCCCGGTACGACAACGCCCTAAGCTCGGTATTCCAGTTTCGCCAGCGAACGGGAAATGCGGACCGCGTGCAGGGCAATGTACGCCTGAGCGCAACAGACCTGTCAGCCATGGTGGAAGGGCCCCTGTCGGCCGATAAAAGAACCACCTTCCTGGCATCGGCACGGCGGTCCTACCTGCAATTGCTGTTTTCGCTGATCGACCTGCCGATCCGGCCCAACTACTGGGATTTTCAAACCAAAATCACGCACCGGTTAAATGATAAGACCACGATTTCTTTCATCGGCCTGGGAGCTATTGACGAATTCAGTTTTGCAGCGCTGGACGATGCAACGCCGGAAAAATTGTACGTGCTGAATTCAAATCCGTTCATCAATCAATGGAACTACACGGCAGGAGTTACGCTGAGAAGACTGGTGCGGGATGGTTTTGTGAACGTCGCCCTGAGCAGGAACACCTTTGATAATGATATACAGCAGTACGAAGACAACGAAGCCAGATTGCCCGGAGAAAAAACCCTGTCCTATCATTCGCGCGAAACAGAGAACAGGTTGCGCGTGGACGTCAATAAATTCCGCAATGGCTGGAAATGGGCCTATGGTGCTTCAGCCCAGCTGGCTGCGTATGATAACGAAACGTTCAGTGTGGTACGCCGTCAACTGGAAGACCAGAATGGCAACATCATCCAGCCCGGCGAAAGCCTGGATTTCACCAGTCCCCTCGAAGACTTCTGGCGGCTGGGCGGATTCGCGCAGGTAAGTCGCCGGTTTTTTGATGCGCGCCTGGGCATCAGCGCCGGCATGCGTACGGACGTGAACACTTTTACAACCAATGGC
>DASUVB010000353.1:0-6688 GCA_036373835.1 Flavisolibacter sp.
CGGTGATCGCGGAATACTTCTTCGGGCAGCCGGAATTGTTCCGGCAGCGCCATCCCCGGCTCGCAGAGATGCTGCAGCGCATCTTCATAAGGGAGTGAAGTGCTTCGCCGTTTGCGGTCTTGTCCGCCGAAGCCACGGCAAGCTTCAGGGTGGACGGAAATTCGTCAGGGTCGTTACCCGCCTTGCCGGCGTCTCGCCGGCACAGCGGCTTTGGTCCGTTGCATAACACGCAGCGGAGACTTGACCTTGATGCACGTCGCATTTCGGAGAGATTAGGTGCGCATCTGCCAGAAGCGACCGCCGCATAAGGAACTGTTGCAGTTCCCTGCCTGACTGCGTCACGCAGGCAGGAGATGCGCTTGATCTTTTGGCTCCACCTTTTCCATCAAGCCTGTCCGCCGTAGCTGGCGAAGGCGGGGGAAAAGGTGGGAATAAAAGGTAAGCAAAAGAAAGAAAATATGTCTGGTCAAGACAAAAGGTGGCATAGGA
Organism: Flavisolibacter sp.; assembly: GCA_036373835.1. Lineage (GTDB taxonomy): Bacteria > Bacteroidota > Bacteroidia > Chitinophagales > Chitinophagaceae > Flavisolibacter. Next base: position 490 of record DASUVB010000353.1, read on the forward strand.
AAAAGGTAAACAAGAAAGGATACATGTCTTCTACGCCATTCATATAAACACCAAAAAAAATAATGCATAAGCATTAATTTCACCGCTGCCAAAACCAATTCCAAACAATCCAGCGAACAATTCCATGAGATTATTTGTAAGAAAACCCATTGGCATCCTGATAGCGGAAGCCGACGAAAGCGAAAAAGGTCTGAAACGAACCCTGAGCGCCACCAACCTCGTGGCCCTGGGCATAGGCGCCATCATTGGCGCCGGTTTATTTGTTAGAACAGCGGCTGCCGCTGCACAACACGCAGGCCCCTCTGTTACCATAGGATTTGTGATCGCAGCCATCGGCTGTGCGTTTGCCGGGCTGTGTTATGCCGAATTTGCCTCCATGATACCGATCGCGGGAAGCGCGTACACGTATTCATATGCTACAATGGGTGAGCTGGTCGCGTGGATCATCGGCTGGGACCTGATCCTGGAATATGGCGTGGGTGCTGCCACCGTAGGCATTGCATGGAGTGAATACTTTAATAAACTGCTGGGGATCTTCGGGTGGGGGGTACCGTATGAATGGTGCCACTCGCCCTTTGAAAGTTCGGTCAATGGCGTACAGGGCATCATGAACCTGCCGGCGCTGTTCATTGTGCTGGTGCTGACGATGATCCTCATCCGCGGCACCAAGGGATCGGCGCTCGTCAATGCATTCATTGTCATCCTGAAGGTAGCTATCGTGCTGGTGGTGATCGCATTGGGCTGGCAATACATCCGCCCGGAGAATCATACGCCTTTCATACCGGAGCCGACGAAATATTCCGACCCGAATACGGGCCTCACTTATAACTATGGGGGCATCATGGGTATCCTGGGTGCAGCGGGCGTGGTGTTCTTTGCGTTCATAGGTTTTGATGCCGTATCCACTGCCGCGCAGGAGGCGAAGAATCCGAAGAAGGACATGCCGATCGGCATCCTTGGCTCGCTGGCTGTCTGTACCGTCCTGTATATTCTTTTCTCTTATGTGCTCACCGGTATTGCGTCGGTGGAAGACTTCCGCAACCCGGCACTGGGTGGTGAAGCCTCGGTGGCCTATGCCATTGAACACATGAGCGGCAGTACCATAAACGGTGAGTGGGTCGCCAAATACCAATGGCTCTCGAACCTGGTGACCGTGGCCATACTTGCCGGCTTTTCATCGGTGATCCTGGTAATGCTGCTGGGACAGAGCCGCGTATTTTATTCCATGAGTCGCGATGGCCTGCTTCCAAAGATGTTTTCCGATGTACACCACCGCCACCATACGCCGTACAAGGCCAACTGGGTGATCTTCCTGCTGGTGGGTGCGTTTGCTTCTTTTGTTCCCGGTAACATCGTAGGTGAGATGACCAGCATCGGCACGCTGTTCGCATTCATGCTGGTGTGTGCCGGCATCATCCTGCTGCGGAAGCGGCACCCCGAAATCAAGCGTGATTTCAAAACGCCCATGGTACCGCTGGTACCGATACTCGGCATCCTGGTCTGTGGCGCCATGATCTTCGGTCTTGGATGGCACAACTGGCTTCGTCTGCTTGCCTGGCTTGCCATCGGCTTCCTGATTTACTTCGGCTACAGCCGGTACCACAGTCGTCTGCAGAAAGGAACTGTTGTGGAACCGGTAGATCCTGTAGATCCGCTGAACCCGGAGTAAATTCCGTAACAGGTATTTTAAGCAGGTGCTTCGCAGCACCTTCAGTCGGCTTCTCCGCGTTCTCTGCGAAAGCTCAGCGCTCTTTGCGTTACTCCTATGCCAGACAGCCTGAGGCAATTTGAAAATTTGAGAATTTGAAAATGGAGGGACAATTAGACAATTTGGCAATTCGGCAATGTGCAGAGCCAATTTGAAAATTTGAGAATTTGAGAATTTGAAAATGGAGCAGCAATTCGGCAATTTGGCAATTCGACAATGTGCCAATGCTACGGGTTAATGGCTGCAGGCTCCGAACTCCCGGCTACAGGCTCAGAACTCCCGGCTCCAGTCTCCCGTCTCGTCAATTCCCCGCGTAGTTTTACCCTCAAAATCAGGAAATTCTTCTATTGTTTCGAAAGGGACTTGCGGGTAGTTTTGTTGCTACCAATATCCTGGAACCGGCCATTGCCGAACCTATGAAACGAAACCGTTGAACGATCCAATCCTTTGAAACCGACCTAAACCGAACGTGTTGTGCTATGACCCAGGACAAAGGATACCGGATCCTCGTAATTGATGACGACCTCGACCTGCTGATGCTGATGGAGCGACGCCTCCTGAACCACGGCTACGAGGTCGAAACGGCCGCCAGCCTCCCCGAAGCAGAAGAGCTGATCCCGGCATTCCAGCCCGACCTGGTGCTCCTCGACATTCACGTAAAAAGCGAAGACGGCCGCAGCCTCTGCTGGAAGCTCAAGCAGGACCGCGTTACACGTTTTATCAAGGTCTTCATTATCTCAGGCTACGACACGAACAAATCGCGCGCGACCCTTTTTGGAGCCGACGAACTGGTCCCCAAGCCGCTGGATTTCGAATTCCTGCTCCACCTCATTGAAAGATACCGCAACGTGTACGAGGCCGACGAATCGGGCATACCCCCGCCGCATGTTCCCCGCGACTGACCGCCGCATCAGCGTACTTTTGCTGCATGACCCACCAGGTACTCTCATACCAGGTTGCCGATACCATTGACATCCGTGGATTCAAATCCTCATTTCAGCTGCCATTGCTGTACAGCGATGAGTCGGAGCTGTTTTATGAAGTGTCGGAACATCACTACGTCTGTGTATTCAAATATGGCGTGGTGTCGTTCCTGGACCACGACGCCACTACCATCAAAACATTCCTGGAACAGGTCACGCCCTTCTGCCGCAACCGCTTTGAACAGCCGCTGGAGGAAGTGTACCAGGTGGATACCGGCGCACCGGAGACCCGGATCAGCTTCCAGAAAGTGGAGATCACTGCGTGGGATGTCAATGCCATTCGGCTGATCATGCTGAACGTTTCGCAATCCGTGTCGCTGGATTATTTTTCAGAGCTCACCAACCAGCTCCTGGATGAAACGAATTACCATACGCGGAAACTGGTGGACCGCGGGCGCCTGGCGATCCCGGGCAGGCACCTGAAAAAATACATCGGCCGAAGCCTGCTGCTCAAGAACCGGATCGCGCAGAACCTGTACATCTTCGATTCGCCGGAAGAAACCTGGGAAAATGAATACCTGGACAAGCTGGACACGGAGCTGAAACGCACGTTCGACCTCCAGCCGCGCCTGCGCAACATCCACGAGAGTATCGGCATCGCCAAGGATAATCTCGACCTGTTTATGGCCCTGCTGCAGCACCGCAACAGCAGCCTCCTGGAGTGGGTCATCATCATCCTGATCCTGGTGGAAGTGATCAACCTGTTCGTGGAAAAGCTATTCTGACCTGGACCAAACTTTCACATCATTCCGACGCCGGATATGCGTTCAAATCCGCAGTTCATGAACCCAAAACCGCAGTTCATACAGTATCGCAAATAAACAACCCGCCGCCTGCAGATATTTGTCCTGGTTTTTCATAGGATATTTGGATTAAGACGGGCCTGTGTTTTTACACGGGCTTTTTTTATTGCCTTACGATCTTAATTGTTTCCATGGTGTCCCCGTTATAAAACTGCACCAGGTACATTCCTGCCGGCAACTGCTGCACTGGCAGCGTTGTCTGGGACGTTCCTTTCACACCGGTGATCTTCTGCACCGGGCGGCCGTCAAGGCTGCAAACTATAAACAGTGCACCATGGGCTGCCTCGCGGTGAATGATCGTCACTTTATCAGTTGCGGGCAACGGGTATGCCGCCATTTGCACTGCCTGTTGAACTCTTACGGTTATTACGGTGCTGAACTTAAACACGCCATCCATATCCACGCTGCGGATGCGGTACAGGAAAGTTCCTTCTCCCGAGGAGGCATCACGGAACTGGTACTGGATCCTACCGGCTCCGGGCACCGAACCAACTACCTTCCACTCGCCGCCACCCGTGCTACGCTCGACCTGGTAGTGTTTCACATTTACTTCCGACTCCACATCCCATGTCAGTACGGGGACACCGCCCATCAGCACGGCCGAAAGATGGTTGAATGTAACAGATAACGGCACAGTCATCGGGGCAGGAGCACCGGTGCCGAAATCATCCATCACCAGGAAAGCTTCGCTGGCAGGTCCCCACGAAGTACGGGTATAGTTCAGGACAAAGCGATAGCGAAGCTGGAGCTGCGGGAGGATATCTTCATCGCGGATGCTGAAGCACACCCTGTTGCCGCTGGAAAGCGGCTGGCCATTGCCGGTCTGCGTGCAGGATGCGATGACCGCGCCCGTTTCCGCATTAATAATATCGAGACGGATGTAATTCGGAAGGATCCTGTCGCCAAAGTTCAGCAGGAACGATGCAGAAACCGACCTGGAATAGTTGGCTGCCTGTGAATACGCGGGCGACGTCAGTGTCGAGGAAATATTCGCCAGGCCATTGATGTTCACATCCCTGAAATCACCGGTTGCGGATGCATACACCAGTCCACCCGTAGGCATAAAACCATTCTGCCACTGGAAGGTTCCTTCCGGGTTGACGATATTGCACGAAGGTGAAGGAAGGATCAGGCACTCGGAAACGTTTTGAGCGCTGACCGAAAAGGTGTTCATGGCCAACAGGGCCACTACTGCGTGGGTACAGATCTTTTTCATAACGGGTACGTGTTGGGTGCTCCGGGGAGCGCCTGTTACGGCCGTTCATAGAATAATACGGTCATCTTAGGATCAGGGATCACGCGGTAGTTCTGGTAGGAAAAGCCCTTCGTAGGATTGGATAAACAGATCGTAAAAATAACCTGCAGGTCTTGCAGATGCAAGCCAGCAGCCGTTAAAATCTTCGTTTTACGGCATATTGCATATTGCCAAAGGTGTATATATCATTGAAAATTGTCTTTTGAGAAAGGCGTGGCATCCTGCTATCGTGTTAATACGGTGGTTACAAACTAAAAGGGTCACCGTTAGGATGCCAGCGTATAACAGTTGCATTCATTGCAAACCGGCGTACTCCGGCTATATGTTCCTTTCTTTTGGGCAAGCAAAAGAAAGGAACAGGTACGCGGCAAGGTGGGTGACTACCCTGACAAATTTCCGTCCACCCTGAAGCCTGCCGGTAGAATGAGTTGAGAAATGGCTCGTGAATAAGCCTTTCCTTAGTACCGGTATACACGAGAAGTGGTCCGTAGATCAACGGAGTGGTGCAGCGCCTTGCTCCCGCCGTATGGCGGGGCACAGCGCCTTCAGTGGTTCCGCATAGCACGCAGCTTGACGGCTGAAGCTGAATGCTCGACCTAAGAACTCGTCCAATGCGGCTTCACGTGCGGAGACTCCGACCTAAAGTATGTTCCAGTTTGAAGCCGCTGCCCTTTTCTTTAGGTTCCTTTCTTTTGGGCAAGCAAAAGAAAGGAACAGGTACGCGGCAAGGCGGGTGCCTACCCTGACAGAAAGCAGAAACAGAGCGAGAGCGAAAAAAGGGGAAACTGGTGAGCTTAAATGTTTGTTTCGCATTGAATTCGTCTTGTCCCGACAAGTCGGGATGGCTCCACCTTTTAGTTTAAGTCAAAAGGTGGAAGGGAAAAAGGCAAACTAAAGAAAGGACAAGGTGTGGTCAAGACAAAAGATGGCATAAGACCAGGAAAATCCTTCATTTTAAATAAATCAGCACCAAAAGAAAAGAGCCCGCGAAGGGCTCTTTATGCTTGGAATGATTTATTTCTCGAACCGCAGCCAGCCATCATCAACGGCATCGTAGAGGTAGAACTTGTTGCTGTTGATCTTTTTCACGGTGTATTCGTATGCTTCCGGATCAGGAACGCCGGTGTCGTCGAATTCGAACACCAGCACCATGCTGTTGGTAGCGGGTGTGAATGACCAGGCACCATTGATCACGTCGGAATAGGAATCAGTCTGGTACACATAATTGCTGCACGTGCTCTGGAGGTAGTCGAATCCTTTGAAGGTCTCCTCCAGTTCATACTTCATGCCGCCATTGCTGCCCAGGACCAGGTCGGCCTTGGTGATCGTAAACATAAAGGCAGGGTATTGGAAAATCGAAGGATCCGAACCAAAGGTATCTACCACCTGCCCATTGACGCAGGTTGCCTGGCTGTAAATAGTATCGCTCAGGCCGTACACCGGTTCCCAG
>DASUVB010000354.1:0-2758 GCA_036373835.1 Flavisolibacter sp.
ATCCAGCTTGTCGGCCCATACATATTTATTGAATGCAATAAAGTTGATGTTGACGCTGTTCAGGACGAGCTCAATGCTCATCAGCATGGTGATCAGGTTCCTCCGGGTGAAGAAACCATACATGCCGATAAAGAACAGTGCGGTGCTGATGAACAGCAGGTGATACAGTCCGGGCTCTGTCATTGTAAACCTCCTGTGGATTCACCTCCGGCAAAAACCTTCGGCTCTATTTTAATGATCTCGATCGTTCCGGTTTCTTCCTTTGTTTTCTCGCCTGCCGGTTCCGATGGCGTCCGGATGGCAATGACAATGCATCCGACCATGGCGGCCAGCAGCAGCATGCTCACCACCTCGAAGGGCAGGGCATAGCCGGTTTCATCAATCGACAGCATGTAGTTTCCGATATTGCGTACCGTCGGCAGCAACGGGGCTTTTGTCGTCCCGGTAAACGTATGCTGGAACACCTGCACCATGGTGAGGGCCAGCCCGCAGAAAGCGGCCAGCGCGGAAAAGAGTATGCGTCCTGGTTTTGGCGCTGCCATTTTTTCTCCCGCCTGTTGTGTAAGGAAAATGGAGAAAATGATCAGCACTACAATACCCCCTACATACACCACGATCTGCACAGCGGCAATGAATTCGTACTGCATCCAGAAATAAATGCCTGCAACACCCACCAGCGAGAACAACAGGCTGATCGCCGACCGGAAGATCTGCCGCGAGGTGACAGCCATAACGGCGCTTCCCAGGGTCAGCGCGGCCAGCAGGTAAAATATGATGGTTGATCCGTCCATTATTCAACGCCCTCCATGATTTTAGAACCAGGCTTATTCAGCACTTTCGTAAGCTGGTTACGGTCAAAAACACTGTGTTCAAACGATTGCGCCATTTTGATGGCATCCGAAGGGCAGGATTCGATGCAAAGGTTGCACATGGTGCACAACTCGAGGTGATACACCAGCTTGTCAATCGCTTTTTTCTTCTTTCCTTCAGGTGTGATATCAAATTTCGTGATGACCTTGATGGTCCCGTTGGGACAGGCAAGCTCGCAGGCCGTGCATCCCGTGCAGCGGTGTTCGTTGTTTTCATCGTGCGGCATCACTACTTCGCCACGGAACCTTTCCGGCAGCGCCATGGTGTCCTTGTTGTCCGGGTATTGCTGCGTGATGATCTCGCGGTGATGGGTGAAATAATATCCGGTCCGCCGCATCCCTTTCAACAGGGATCCTATCGCACCAAAAATATCCTTGAAATAATCTTTTATAAACACGGTTGCTGTTTTAATTCAGAGATCGTTGGGTTTAAAAATGCCAGCCCATGATCGCGAACAGTGTCACCAGCAGGATGTTGAACATGCTGATCGGGAGCAGGTACTTCCACTCCAGGTTCAGCAGCTGGTCGATGCGGAGCCGCGGGAATGTCCAGCGGAACCACATGATCACGAAAATGAGGAAAAACGTTTTGCCGAAGAACCAAACGGATGACGGGATGTAATCCATGATCCGGTTGAATCCTTCCCAGTTCCCGATGTGCAGCGGCATCCAGCCACCCAGGAACAGCGTCGCGCCGATCGCGCAGACAATGAACACATTCACATATTCCGCCAGGAAGAACAGCGCGAACTTCATCCCGGAGTACTCCGTGTGAAAGCCGGCCGTCAGCTCGGACTCCGCCTCTGCAAGGTCAAACGGCGCGCGGTTGGTTTCCGCGGTGACGGCGACCAGGAAGATCACGAAGGCAATGATCGCCGGGATGTGACCCTTGAAGATCCACCAGCCGTTGGCCTGTGCCTGGATAATATCGCTGACCTGCAGGCTGCCGGTCAGCACCACGATGGTGAGGATCGCCAGTCCGGCGGACAGCTCATAGCTTACGATCTGTGCGCCGCTTCTCATGGCGCCCAGGAGGGAATATTTGTTATTGCTCGCCCATCCTGCCATCAGGATCGCAATTACGGAAATAGATGATACGGCCGCGATGTACAACACGCCGATGTTGAGGTCCCACATCTGGAAATCTTTCGCGAATGCAATGGGAGCCATCAGCAGCATCGCAACGATCATGGCAATGAACGGTGCCAGGTTGAACAGCACCCGGTCAGCGCCCTGTGGCGTCATGCCTTCCTTCACCATCAGTTTGACGGTGTCGGCAAGCGACTGGAACATCCCTTTCGGACCGACGCGGTTCGGACCCAGGCGGATCTGCATATAGGCGGAAACCTTGCGTTCCATCATCACCAGCACCAGTCCAAGCATGGCGAACAAGCCGATGACGCAGACACCAACGATCACCATTTCAATGATCAACGCCCAGGTAGGGGTGAAAACCTGGTACAGCCACTGGTCGATACTGTCTGCTATGTTAGAAAAACTCCACACGTAAAGAATTTTAATGATGAATATTAATTCACGGGTCAGGCAAAAGTTTCAGTCGATTTACCTGTCTATATCCGGTATTACAAGGTCCAGTGTTCCCATCATGGCCACCAGGTCGCCGATCTTCTGCCCGCGCGCCATATGATCCAGCGCGTTCAGGTTGGAATATCCCGGCGACCGGAACTTGATGCGGTACGGCGTCGTTCCGCCTTCGCTGACGATATACACACCAAACTCGCCCCGCGCCGTTTCCACTTTTGAATAAAACTCGCCCTTCGGCAGCTTCAGCACGGCCTTCGTCTTCGCCTGGAAATCTCCTTCGGGAATATTGTCGATCAGTTGTTCCACAATGGATAATGACTGGCGCAGTTCCTTCATGCGCACCA
>DASUVB010000355.1:0-3405 GCA_036373835.1 Flavisolibacter sp.
GCATCCCCCGATATTGATGGAACAGCAACCAAGCGCAAACTGTACGCGCTGCTGGTCGGCATCAACGAATACCAGGGCGATGTGGTGCTGCAGGACAGCGTTACGTTCCCTGCACTTTCCGGTTGTGTGCCGGACATGAAGAAGGTAAAAAAATACCTGCAGCAGGATGAGGCTTTTGATGCCGATGTAGTACTTCTGACCGATGAACAGGCAACAAAGGAAAACGTTGTCCGGCAGTTCCGCGAACACCTGGGCCGCGCCGGGAGCGAGGACGTTGCGCTGTTCTTCTATTCCGGTCATGGTACGCAGGAATACGCCGACAGGAGCATCTGGACCTCCGACACGGATGGCCGCCTTGAATGCCTCGCCTGCTACTTCACGGAAGAAACGAAAAACGATTTCCTGCTCGCCGATAAGGAGCTTCGCTTCCTGATCCACGAACTGTCGCAAAAGAACCCGCACATCGTGGCCCTGTTTGATTGTTGCCACTCTGCAGACAATACCAGGAACGGCGCACTGGTGCAGCATCACTTTAAGAACATCACGGAAAAACGTCTCCCCTTTGTCTTTGCACAACGCTCCTGGGAGCAGTTCCTTTTTTCCGGCACCATTGACAGTGCGGATATCATGGCAAAAGGTGAAGCTGCCATGTTGCCGGAAGGCCGGCACATCCAGTTTGCCGCATCCGAGTCAAATGAATCGGCCGTTGAAGTAGACGGTACCGGCGTGTTTACCCAGGCGATGCTGAAGGTGCTGAAAGATTCGGGAGGTGATATTACCTACCAGACACTGGCCAGCCGCATCCGGCAATACCTGAAGAGCGTGTATGAACAGAAGCCGCGCGTGTACGTGGCCAACGGATCCGGCACCCTGCTGCACCAGCCGTTCCTCAACCGGCCGGCATCTGCCAGCAGGCATGCCTTTGGCGAGATCGTATATAATGAACATCTGGGATGGCTGCTGGGACTTGGTGCCATCCACGGCATGAACCGCTCGGTGAAGACACTGGAAGTATTCGATCCCGCGAAGCCTGATGTGATCTATTCCGCGAAGCGCGGCACCATCCGCACCGACACGACAGAGATCACCCCGGGCAGGGAACTTGACACGAAGAAAATTTACCAGGCACGCATCGAAGGCCTGATGTCGCACACCTTGCGGCTGCACGTAGCCGTTAGCAATGCAGACCCGCATGACCAGCAGGCGATCCTGGACGCGCTTGCCGAATGGCCGCAGCAATTTGAGCTGCAGGAGCTGGAAACCGATGCTCAATACGTACTTCGCCATGCTAATGGCCGGTTTTATATAACACGCCCCGCTGACCCCTTCCGCCCCCTGGTAAAGCCCGTTGATTGTTCGGAAGAAGATTGTATCGCATTGCTGGTCGGGCAGCTTCGCCACATTTCATCCTGGGAGTTCGCCTGCCGGCTGGTAAACGAGGAACAGGACAACATCCCCGCAGACGCGGTTACCATTGAAGTTACCGTGGGCAGCCAGCGTTTCCTGCTGGATGAACAGGATGTTATCCCTGTGACCTATTCAAAGGTCAACGGCAGCTGGGAAAATGCGGTGCACATCCGCATTACCAACAATACCAAAAAGGACATTTACTGCAGCGCGCTCTACCTGCCGTCAGACTTTCGCGCCTACGCCGGCTTCCTCAATCCGCCGGTGTACCTGCTGGAAAAAGAAAACACGGTGGAGCTGAAATATGATGGCAGCGCACCCATACCTGTTTACTTCGACAAGCGTCTGATGTGGTATAACTGGAAAGAGGTCACCGACCGCATGAAATTTCTTTTCAGTACCGAAGTCTTTGATGTATCTGCTCTCCTTCTCGACGAACTACCCGGCCCCGTTATCCCGACGGATCCGGACACGCGCAGCATCGCGGAAAGAGGATTGCTGCCGCCGACAGATTCCGCCAGGAAGCGGGTTTCGGGGTGGTTCACACGCGACCTGCAGCTGCAACTGCAAAATCCTGAATACAACCAGGTGCGCGAAGATGAACTGGAACAAATGCTTGCGGACGAGCGTACCGCGGATTTTGCGCTTGGGCTCTACCTCTCCGGTGAAGTGGACGAAGGACTGGAAGCCGGGTACCGCCTGAAGGAAGGCATCGTACTGGTGCCATCGGCGGACGGTCGCAAAGGCTTTGTCCAGGACCGCGTGATCGATCTTGCCAACTTCTTTGCCCGCAGCCAGCGCAACCGGCTGTACAGGCGCACCCTTTCACGCTTCCCGGGCCGCACCCGGATTGTAGCTGAAGGCGATTCCTGGTTCCAGCATCCGCTGGTGTTCGATATCATTGACCACCTCAGCAGGAGTTACGCGGTGTTCTGCTCAGCCGCGGCAGGCGATACGCTGCGCAATTACTTCAGTGGAAAGAACAGGAATGGTGAATACTATCTCGACGCGATCGAAAGCGAGGATCCTGCATTTTTCCTCATCAGCGGTGGGGGCAACGATATTCTCGGCAAACAATTCCGCGGGTACCTCACGGATTTTCCCGATGACGATGAGCCCGAAGGCACCAACCCGCGCCGCTTCCTGAAGCAGTCCCTGTTCGACGAGATCGACAGCCTCATGGAGATCTATCGAACGCTGTTCAGCAAGCTGGAAACGCTGAAACCCGGGCTGCGTATCCTGGTGCACGGGTACGATTATCCTGTAAAGCTGGATGATGCGAAGAAAGGATGGCTGGGACGATACATGATCGAAAAAGGAATTTACCGCCCGGGCGACCGCCGCGCGGTGATCCGCCTGATCCTGGACGATTTCAACCAGAAGCTCGCGGCGGCAACAGCGGGGTTCAGCAACGTGTCGTACCTCGATGTGCGCAACATCGTGCGGTACACGCCTGAGACCGGGATTGACCAGTGGTATGATGAGATCCATCCCACCAACGATGGCTACCAGATGGTGGCGATGAAATTCATGCAGAAGATCGACGCCCTCACCCGGCAACCGCACGTTAAAAAACCAGAAGCAGCATTAGATTCATTAACCGAATAAATCAGACATATGTCAACCAGCGAAACAGTCGGCGGAGCCATGGCTCCTGCCATCGACCAGGATGTGCTCCAGTATATTAAAGACCTCGCTATCGCAGATCCCGTTGCCGCTTTTCCACGCAGCCGCAGCCTTTCTGCCGTTGCGGAGGACGTGGAGCAGTCGTTCATCAATGACAAAAGCATCGTATCATTCGTCTCGGGCGTGAGCAGCCAGGCACGGAAGGACATCCTGAATGCGACGTTGCTGGCGCAGCTCGCCGCCAAGAAGAAATACCCCGATGACCTGCAGGTGCTGGAGTGGTACCGGGAGTTCATCAATGTACTGACCACCATCGGGTGGAATGTGCAGGGATCGGAGATATCCGTGTTCAAAACAAAGGGTGACATTTTT
>DASUVB010000356.1:0-6144 GCA_036373835.1 Flavisolibacter sp.
GCAACCCGGCGATTTCGTGACGCATATCGACCATGGCGTGGGGGTATACAGCGGCCTGCAGAAGCTGGAAGTGAACGGGAAGATGCAGGAGGCCGTACGTATCATTTACAAGGACAGCGACATCCTCTACGTGAACATTAATTCGCTGCACAAGATCGCGAAGTACACCGGTAAGGAAGGAACCGTTCCGAAGGTCAACAAGCTTGGCAGCGACGTGTGGAACCGGCTCAAGGAGAAGACCAAGTCGCGCGTCAAGGAGATCGCTTTCGACCTGATCAAGCTATATGCGCAGCGAAAAGCGCAACAGGGCTTCCAGCATGATCCCGACAGCTATTTGCAAACAGAGCTGGAGGCGTCTTTCATTTACGAGGACACGCCTGACCAGAGCAAGGCGACCGCCGATGTGAAGAAGGATATGGAATCACCCGCGCCGATGGACCGCCTGGTGTGCGGTGATGTGGGTTTCGGCAAAACGGAGATCGCCGTTCGTGCTGCTTTCAAGTCCGTTGTGAATGGCCGACAGGCTGCCGTGCTGGTGCCTACAACCATTCTTGCATTCCAGCATTATAAAACTTTCAGCGACCGGCTGAAGGACTTCCCGGTGACGGTTGATTACGTGAACCGCTTCAAGTCGGCCAAAGAGAAAAAGGAAACCTATAAAAAGCTGGCTGAGGGAAAGGTGGACATCATTATTGGCACCCACGCATTGCTGGGCAAAGAGGTGAAATTTAAGGACCTGGGCCTGCTGATCATCGACGAGGAGCAGAAGTTCGGAGTGGGACATAAGGAAAAGATCAAAACACTGCGCACCAATGTTGATGCACTGACGCTGACGGCGACACCGATTCCCCGAACGCTCCAGTTCAGCCTCATGGGCGCGCGCGACCTGTCGATCATCAACACGCCGCCACCGAACCGGCAGCCCATCCAGACCGAAGTGCGCGTATACCAGGAAGACTTTGTGCGTGAAGCCATCTATTTCGAAACGGAAAGGGGCGGCCAGGTATTCTTCATAAACAATCGCATCCAGAACCTGGCGGAAATGGCGTCAATTCTCCAGGGGCTTTGTCCCGACCTCAGCATCGGCTACGCCCACGGCCAGATGGAAGGCCATGAGCTCGAAGAGCGCATCATGGATTTCATCGACAAAAAATATGATGTACTGGTCTGCACCAACATCGTGGAAAGCGGCGTGGATATTCCCAATGTGAATACCATTATTGTCAACAATGCGCACCAGTTCGGACTCAGCGACCTGCACCAGCTGCGCGGCCGCGTGGGTCGCAGCAACCGGAAGGCCTTTTGTTACCTGCTGGCTCCTCCCATGAGTACCCTGCCGAATGATTCGAGGAAAAGGCTGCAGACGCTGGAACAGCACAGCGAGCTGGGAAGCGGTTTCCAGATCGCCATGCGGGACCTCGATATCCGGGGCGCCGGCAACATGCTGGGAGGGGAGCAAAGCGGCTTCATGGCCGAGATCGGGTTTGAGATGTACCAGAAGATCCTGGATGAGGCTATCCGCGAGCTGAAACGCACGGAGTTCCGGGAGATCTTCCGCGAAGAGATTTCAAAGCAGGATGATTATGTGCAGGATTGCACGATCGATACGGACCTGGAGATCCTCATCCCCGATGATTACGTGGAGAACATAACCGAGCGCCTGTCGCTGTATTCCCGCCTCGATAATTGCGAAACCGAAGAAGACCTGGAGGCCATGGAACAGGAGCTGGCCGACCGCTTTGGTCCGCTGCCACCCCAGGTGCGGGAGCTGTTCATCACCGTCCGTTGCCGCAAACTGGCCGTCGAACTGGGTTTTGAGCGCATGCTGTTGAAAAACGATTCCCTGAAGTGCTACTTTATTAACAAGCATGATTCGCCCTATTTCGAGACCCCGCTTTTCAACAATATTCTCCAGTTCCTCCAGACCGGCACCAATAAGGCAAGACTGAGGCAGGCGGGTAAGCTTTTCATGATCGTGGTGGAGCCGGCCCGCGACATGCAGGACGTTTTCACCTTCCTGCGCCAGATGCACGGTAACGTAATGCCCGCCGCGCTTGCAACGAATGCCGTATAAAGACTGTCTTTTCTGGCGGGATTTTTCTATTTTACACGACGAACCAGTCCAATATGATGAACCGCCTCCTCCTGTTCACCGCCATTTTCATTTTTTCATCTGTAGTTCACGCCCAGCCGGGAAAGCCGGTAAGGCTGAAACACAGTACCCTGTACCCGGTATTCAATGTCACGCAGGGATACATCGATTCATTCAACACTTACCTGGTGCAGGCCGGTGGCGCGGCGATCGCCGTGATCCAGTTCGATGCCATTCCATCGGAGGCAGACAGGAAGACGCTGGGTGCGGCAGGGGTGGAGCTTCTTGATTACATCCCGGAGCATGCCTATTCCGCAAGCATCACAAAGCGCCTGGATAAGAACCTGCTGCTGGGAGTTCGTGCGCGGTCGCTGGTGCGGCTGCAGCCGGCCCAGAAGATGGACAAATACCTGGCACGAGGCATTGTGCCGTTGTGGTCCGTGAAGGTGGCTGGTACCATGGATGCGTGGATCAGCTTCCCGAAAAGCTATTCGACGGGTGAAGTCAGCACGCTGTTCCGTCAAAAGAATATTGATGTCGTGTCGCAGGACTATGCCGGCTGGCGCATCCTGGTGATCCGGTTTGCACCTGCTCGCATGCAGGAGATCGCGGCGCTTCCATTCGTGGAATACCTGCAGGCTGCTCCGCCCAAGGACCAGACGCTCAATCGTAACAGCCGCAGTGCTTCCCGTGCCGGCATGCTGAACGCTTCCGTTGCAAATGGTGGTAAGGGCCTGAACGGCGAGAACGTGGTGGTGGGTATTGGCGACAATGCCGACATCCAGAACCATGTCGACTTCACCGGGCGGCTTATTAACCGTGCGGGAACATTCATTTCCTCGCACGGGCAGCACGTATCCGGTACCGTTGGCGGTGGAGGGATCATCAATGAACTGCACCGTGGGTACGCACCAAAAGCGACGATCGTCAGCCAGTATTTCTCACGCATCCTGGTGAACGCGGCCACCTACGTAAACGATTTCGGGATGGTGATCACCAATAATTCATACGGTGACATCATCGAATGTGATTATCATGGTACGTACGACCTGACGTCGCGCGTGCTCGACCAGATGGCTTACGACCTGCCAAACCTGCAGAATATTTTCGCCGCCGGGAATAGCGGCAACAGCACCTGTGCCCCGTTCGCCACCGGCTTCAGGACCGTACTGGGAAGCTACCAGACGGCAAAGAACGTGATCACCGTGGGGGCTGCGTCCGATTCGGGCTTCATTGCCGGTTTCTCCAGCAAAGGCCCTGTACGCGATGGACGCATCAAGCCGGAGATCGCTGCCATGGGACAAGGCGTGATCTCCACCGTTCCGAATAACAGCTATGGCTCCAACAACGGAACCAGCATGGCATCTCCCGGTGTGTCGGGAGGCGTGGCCCTTTTGTACCAGCGCTACCGCCAGTTACATGCCGGCGCCAACCCGAAAAATGCGCTGATCAAGGCTTTACTGGTCAATGGCGCGACCGACCGCGGAAATGAAGGTCCCGATTACCAGTACGGTTTCGGGCTGATGAATCTGTGGCGATCGGTGAAGATGATGGAGGATAATACATACTTCACCGGGAGCAGCACCCAGGCCGTAACCAGCACGCATACCATTTCAGTACCCGCAAATACGGCGCAATTGAAAGTGCTGCTGTACTGGAATGATCCCGCTGCGGCACTTGTGTCGTCACAGGCACTTGTCAATGATCTCGACCTGGAAGTGACAACACCTTCACTGGCAACGATACTTCCACGCATACTGGATACCGCCATTGCCAATGTAGGCAACACAGCAACCAGCGGTGTGGACCGCATCAACAATATTGAACAGGTGATCATCAACAATCCTGCAGCGGGAACCTATACTTTGAAGGTAAAGGGTTCGACCATTGCGCAGAATCCGTCGCAGGAATATTTCCTGGTGTATGACGCGATCCCGGTACACCTGGAAGTTACCGGCCCTGCAGGGGGGCAGCCACTTGTTCCCGGCGAACTGGCAAAGATCAGCTGGGACGCTTATGGATTTTCTTCCGGGACCGTTCTGCTCGAATATTCGCTGAACAACGGCAGCTCGTGGTCAACCATTGCATCAGGTATCAATATCAACCGGTTCAATTATTCCTGGTGGGTGCCCGCCGCGTCCACAGTCGAAGCGCTGGTGCGCGTGACGAAGGAAGGGACTGGGGAAACGGCAACTTCGCAGCGCTTTACCATCCTGGGCCAGCCGGTTGTTTCGCTTGCCACGGTGCAGTGCGAAGATTATATCAGCATTTCATGGACCCCGGTTGCGGGCGCATCTGATTACGAAGTGATGATGCTGCGCAGTGATTCCATGCAACAGGTAACACTGACAGCGGCCACCAGTCATCTCTTTACCGGCCTGTCAAAGGACAGCACCTACTGGGTGTCGGTCCGCGCGCGCATGAACGGCACAGCGGGCCGTCGGGCGAACGCGGTTTCGCGCAAACCGGATTCCGGGACGTGCGCCGGAACGATTTCAGACAATGACATGAAAGTCGATGCTATCGTGTCACCGGTGACCGGGCGACAGTTCACCTCGTCGCAACTTTCTGCCACAGCAGCGGTGTCCGTACGCGTGAAGAATCTTGACGACGCGGCAACCGGAAACTTTGATGTCAGCTATTCCGTTAATGGCGGAGCATGGATCACGGAAACGGTAAGCACACCTTTGGCAGCCGGTGCATCCTACACGCATACTTTCAGCGCCACAGCGGATATGGCGACAACAGGCACTTATAATATTGTAGCAGTTGTAACCAACCAGGCTGCAGATGCAATAGCCGCGAATGATACGCTCCGCGCAGCGATCCGTCATATTGCCAACCAGCCGCTCAACCTTGTCACGGAGTTCCTGGATAACCTGGAAAGTGCGGATGCCTCGGAATATATCCGCGACATAACCGGGATGGGCGGCGCGGAACGGTATGATCTGACACGCAACACCGTGTATGGCCGTGCACGCACGTTCATCAATTCGGGAATAGCATGGTCCGGCAACCGGGCGATCACGCTGGATGTGGACCGTTATGCTACGGGCAACATCAATTACCTGTATGGCACGTTCAACCTGGTAAATTATAATGTCACTGCGAACGATATCAGGCTCGATTTCCGTTACCTGAATCATGGCCAGGGGTCGAACGCGGCTAACCGCGTCTGGATCCGCGGAAGCGATGCCGACGCATGGATAGCCGTGTATGACCTGTATGCCAACCAGCTCGATCCCGGTGCGTACCGCAAAACATCCAGCATTGAATTGTCGGACCTCCTCGCAGCGAATGGGCAGGTTTTCACACCTTCGTTCCAGGTACGCTGGGGCCAGGCGGGCGTGCTGGCGGCTTCCGACCGCTCGAGCTCTTCGGGCTATACGTTCGATGATATCCGCCTGTACGAAGTGTTCAATGACGTGCAGCTGCTCAGTCTTGACTCGCCATTCGTGGCCAGCTGCGGCCTGACCAATGCCACGGGTATCAGGGTGACGGTGCGCAACAGCGCATCTTCAGCGCTCACCAATGTTCCTGTCCGCTACCGCATTAATAATAATGCATGGATCAGTGAAGTGATCCCCTCGATAGCCGCAAACACCACGGTACAATACACGTTTGCAGCGACCGCCGATTTTTCCGCATATGGACCCTATACCGTGCAGGCACTGGTTGACTACAGTGCCGACAGCTTCCACGATAATGATACCCTGACTACAACGGTGCACCATGCGCCGGTGATCAGCACCTTCCCGTACCTGCAGAATTTCGAAGCCGGTAATGGATTCTGGTTTACCGGTGGCAGGAAGTCTTCGTGGGAATACGGCACGCCTGCGTCCACGAAGATCAACGGGGCAGCGAGCGGTTCGCGCGCCTGGAAAACGACCCTCGAAGGCGGCTATCATGACGATGAGCTGTCCTACCTCTATTCTCCCTGTTTTGATGTAACCGGCATGACGACGCCGACGCTCAGCTTCAGCGTGGCACTTGATATCGAAGACTGCGGGGCAACGCTGTGCGATGCGGCCTGGGTGGAGTATTCCGCCGAC
>DASUVB010000357.1:0-2806 GCA_036373835.1 Flavisolibacter sp.
GAAACTGTACCGCGCCGGCGACCAGACATCGCTGCCGGTGTTGGAACTTAACACGAAGGACGAATTGCAGCTGGTGTTCGACGACATGGATACACGCGTCAGGAATTATTCATTTACTTATGAATTGCGGAATGCAGACTGGTCGCCGACGATCCTGAAGCCGTTCGAGTATATCAGGGGCTTCCAGAACAGCCGCATCACGCTGTACCGGAATTCAGCGCTTACCACCACCCGGTACGTAAACTACCAGGCAACAGTTCCCGATCGAAACTGCGCACCCTCGCGTTCCGGGAACTATTTGCTGAAAGTGTTCCTGGATGGTGATACTTCACAGGTAGTGCTGACGAAAAGATTTGTTGTTGTGAACAACCAGGCAGCGGTTGGAACGCAGGTACAGCAGCCCTTCAATTCCCAGTTTTATAAGGCGTACCAGAAATTATTCATTACCGTGCAGACCGACGCGCGGATCAACGTGCTTAATCCCGCTGACCTCAAGGTGCTGGTGCTGCAGAACAACAACTGGCAGACGGCCGTCCTGATGGACAGGCCGACGATCTACCGCGGGAACTATTTCGAATACAGCGACGAAGCCATTACGGCGATCCCCGCGGCAAAGGAATTCCGATGGATCGACCTGCGGAGCCTGCGGCTCATGAGCGACCGTATGCAGCATATGGAGACAGGAAAGGATTCCACGATGATCGTCGTGAAGCCGGATGCTTCCCGATCCAGCCAGGCCTATATTTACTACCGAGACCTGAACGGGAGCTATACCATAGAAAATATGGATAATGCGAATCCCTTCTGGCAAAGCGATTATGCACGCGTTCTTTTTACTTACTTCCCGCCGGGTAACCGGGAGATCCCCGGAAACGACGTATATCTTTTTGGGGAACTGACCGACTTTGCTGCGGATACTTCCGGCAAAATGGAGTTCAACAGCGAACGGGGTGCCTATGAGAAGGAACTGTACCTGAAGCAGGGGTTTTACAACTATGCCTATGTCACCCGGCCCCGTAATGGCAGGGGTGGCCCTGATTTCAGCCTGACCGAAGGTAATTTCTGGGGAACTGAAAATGCGTACACCGTTCTGGTATACTACCGGCCGTTTGGCGCCCGGGCCGATGAGGTGATCGGGTTTACGTCGCTGAATTCCGTGTTCCAGCGGCCATGATCTTCCAAAAAAATTAACGGCGAAGCTGCCAGCCTTCGGCCCTTTGTCCGTAATTTCGCACCGGCAGGTCTTGCACGACCAGCTCCTGCTGAACTCCCCCAGGACCGGAAGGTAGCAAGGGTAGGCGGTTGTAGCGGTGCGATGTAAGTAGCCTGCCTTTTTTTATTCCCCTCCGCCGGCTATTCCTCTATATTTGCGAAAATTTTATCAATGAAATTCTTTATCGATACAGCCAACCTGGGCCAGATCAAAGAGGCTCACGAACTGGGTATCCTCGACGGTGTTACCACCAACCCGTCACTGATGGCAAAGGAAGGAATCCGCGGACAGGAAGCTGTTTTCAACCATTATAAGACCATCTGCGAAATGGTGGATGGTGATATCAGCGCAGAAGTGATCGCAACAGATTTCCAGGGTATCGTGGACGAAGGCAAAAAGCTGGCCGCCATTCACCCGAACATCGTGGTCAAGGTACCCATGATTAAAGAAGGCGTCAAGGCCATCAAGTGGTTTACCGATAACGGTATCCGCACCAACTGCACACTGGTATTTTCTGCAGGGCAGGCCATCCTCGCGGCAAAGGCCGGCGCAGCATATGTATCACCTTTCATCGGTCGCATTGACGACAGTGGCTGGGATGGCATGCAGCTGATCGGTCAGATCGCCGAGATCTACGCGCTGCAGGGCTACAAGACGGAGATCCTCGCGGCTTCCATTCGTTCTGCCAATCATATTGTGCGGGCGGCAGAACTCGGGGCAGATGTGTGCACCTGCCCGCTGGATTCTATCCTGGGACTGCTGAAGCACCCGCTCACTGATATCGGGCTGGCGAAGTTCCTGGAAGACGCTAAAAAAATGTAATGAGCTAACGCTGTTTCCTGCGACGGCGCAGGTCATCCAGGATCATCTCATTGGTAGGAAGGGGTTCATCGAATCCCTTTTTCTTTATGTAAATCGTCACCTGCCTGCGCAGGGAAGGGTTCTGCCTCAGTACCGCCGTAACGGTAATGAAATCACCTGTGAACGAGCTGTCCACGAAAAGGTCATTGCCATTGAATTGGCCACCCGTTGCCGTAAACCGGATGTGACTGGAATCGAGTGGGAGCCATGTGCCGTCGGACATTTTTCCGTCCACGTTGATATAGTTGTAAAATCCTTTTTTGAGACTGTCGGTGTACAAATGGAAAAAAATGGAGTCCACTTTCTGCGCACGGAGGGCCTGCATAAAAATCACGGCTACACCAAGGAACAGGAGCTTCTTCACAGGGTAAAAATCCGAATTCAAAAGTTAATGCGATGGTAATCCCGTATGCGATCTTCGATCCGGGACTGAGGGGTTTAACAATAGTTGAACGATGGCTTTACGATGGTTGAACGATAGTTTAACGATAGTTGAACGGTGGTTGAACAATAGTTGAACGGTGGTTGAACAATTGTTGAACAATAGTTGAACGTAGTTTATCCACACCCAGCGACCAGTAACCAGTCACCAGTAACCAGTCACCAGCAACCAGTAGCCAGTAACCAGTAACCAGCAAACAGCAACCAGTAACCAGCAAACAGCAACCAGTAACCAGCAACCAGTAACCAGCAACCAGCAACCAGTAACCAGCAACCAGTAACCAGCAACCA
>DASUVB010000358.1:0-2454 GCA_036373835.1 Flavisolibacter sp.
GAAGGCGCGCTCTTCAAAAAACTTCGCGCTGCCCGAGGAAAAAGTCACAAAGGCCAAGTTCAGGTCACTGGTACAGGCAGCGAATGCCTACCTGCGGCAACACCCGCACCGCCTGATCCGGTTTGACATCATTTCGATCACAGCGATACCGGGGAAAAAGCCAGAATATTTTTTTATTGAAGATGTTTATTTCAACAACTGAGGTCATGCATCGGCCATCACCGGCGCATTCACCATTTCCATCAGGTGCTGCACCATTTTGAACGTGGCAGGGCAATGCTGCACATTCTGGTGGTGGATGTGAATGTACTCCGTTACCTTTTTCTTCGTCAGGTGGGGAAATTCCGCGCAGTCGAGGGGACGCACCGCGTAGATGTTGCACATGTTCGTTCGGCGGTCGAGGAACTGGCAGGGTGTGCTCTTGTTCATCCACTCTCCTTCCCTGTTCTTATACAGCCATTTTTCCTTGAACTGGCTGATGGTCATGTTCAGGTGCTTCGAGATGCGCTGCAGGTCTTTGAACGTATAGGTTGGCGTCATCGTGCGGCAGCAGTTGGAGCACGCCAGGCAATCCACTTCCTTCCATACCTGTTTGTCAATAATGTCCACGTACTGGTCAAGATCCGCCGGCGGGTTGTTTTCAATTTTTGTAAGAAAGCGCCTCAGTCGGGAACGGTGCCGGATCACATTATTCGCAAACTTCCTTCTGTAATAAGACATAATTCACAGTGTGGGGCCGAAGATAAAAGAATTTTGATACGGAAAGGGGTGGCGCTTACATTTGTTCAACTAATTTTTATGCGAATCATTTTTACTCTTGCAGCGGCCATACTCATCCTTGCCTCGTGCGGCAACGACAGTGCCGGCAGCGCTACTTTCTGCGACACTGCGTGCCGGAAGGATTCCTTCCTCTTCAAACCGGCAAATGAACAGGGAACCGAAGTAACGATATCGATCAGGGACTGCCGGCCCGACACACTCACCTGGACACATGCCGACATGGGATTTACCCGGCAGGTTGACCTGAACAGTTACCTCAAACAGGATGTGCGCCTGCACCCTTCGTTCATTGATTGTATGATCGAAGACACCAGCCATGCATGGCTCACGTTCAACGACTGCATCACCGGACGGGGCTACCTCATGAAGCTGCCCTTCCAGAAAGCCGCCACGGTACGCACCATCAGCGGCGCGCTGAATGATTTTGACCCGAAATTCCACGTCGATAAGGACCTGCGCGCCTATACCGACCGCGGTTCCATCTTCGTGGTGGATGTACACTCGGGCAAGGAGGCCACCATGACCTTCCGGGAAACCTACGATATCGACTTCAACAAGATCCACGAGATCGTGGATACCGTGCACATCACGCGCAACCGCATCTTTGCGGTATTGTTGAAGGATGGCAAAGAAGTCCCGTTCGAAAAACAGATCTCGCTGTAACCATGCAACAACAAGGCGGTGTGGGAACCATATAAAAAAGGATTCAGGGCATACCTGCAGCTCGAACGGTCGCTGTCCGCTAATTCCATTGAAGCATACCTGGCCGACATCGAAAAGCTGACCTCCTTTTTGCTGGCGAATGACATAAAAAAAAGCCCGGCAGAGTTAGAACTGTCGGACCTGCAGGCTTTCGTCAGGTGGATCGCGGAGCTGGGCATGACGCAGTCTTCACAGGCGCGGATCATTTCCGGCATCCGCACTTTTTACAAGTACTGCCTGATCGAGGATATTTCCAAAACCGATCCCACCACGTTACTGGAGGCGCCCCGGCTGAAACGGAAGCTTCCCGATGTGCTGGGATTTTCCGAGATCGAGAACATCATCGGGCAGGTGGATGTGAGCACGCCGGAGGGGGCGCGTAACAAAGCGATACTGGAAGTGATGTACAGCTGTGGGCTTCGCGTTTCCGAGGTCGTTGGCCTGAAGTTGTCGCAGTTGTTCCTGGACGTTGGATTCGTGCGTGTCATCGGCAAGGGCGACAAGGAACGGCTGGTACCGATCGGCAGCAGTGCTATCAAATACCTCAATATTTACATCCGCAACGTGCGGGTGCACCAGCCCGTGGTCCGCGGCGAAGAAGACATTGTTTTCCTCAACCGCCGCGGAAAAAGGCTCAGCCGCGTAATGATTTTTCTCATCATCAGGGACCTGGCAAAAAAGGCGGGGATTACCAAGAATATTTCGCCGCATACCTTCCGCCATTCATTTGCCACCCACCTGGTGGAGGGCGGCGCCGATCTTCGGGCGGTGCAGGAAATGCTGGGACACGAAAGCATCACTACCACCGAGATCTATACGCATCTCGACCGCGAGTTCCTGCGACAGACACTGGAGAAATTTCACCCGGGATTTAGGAGGGGATAGACAATAGTTGAACAATAGTTGAACAATAGTTGAACGGTTGTTGAACAATAGTTGAACGGTAGATGAACAATAGTTGAACGGTTGTTG
>DASUVB010000359.1:0-3472 GCA_036373835.1 Flavisolibacter sp.
CTGCTGTCCGCTACCTGTAATCATAACAAAGAAGCCGCAGCCCCCGAGCAGGACCAGGCCAATCTAACCGGGTTGTATAATAAATATGATCTCCATAAGATCAAATTGCCTCCCGGCTTTAAGATCCATGTTTTCGCAGAAGTGCCCAATGCCCGGAGCCTGTGCCTCGGTGATAACGGGACCGTTTTCGTCGGGAACCGTAAAGGCGATAAAGTGTACGCTGTGACTGACAAAGACAGGAATGGTTTTGGAGACCAGGTGTTTACGATCGCATCAGGCCTCAGGTCACCCAACGGGGTAGCCTTCCGCAAAGGATCTTTGTACGTGGCGGAGATCAGCCGCATCATCCGTTTTGACGATATTGAAAACAGGCTTTCAAGTCCCCCTTCTTACCAGGTGGTGCATGATCAGTTCCCCACCGATGGGTCACACGGCTGGAAATTTATCGCCTTTGGCCCCGATGATAAACTCTATGTGCCGGTAGGCGCACCCTGCAACATTTGTAAAAGCGATTCCATTTATGCCTCCATCACACGTATGAACCCAGACGGCTCAGGCCGCGAGATCTTTGCACATGGGATCCGTAATACTATCGGCTTTACGTGGCACCCCGAAACCAGGGAACTCTGGTTCACTGAAAACGGGCGCGATAACATGGGCGACAACGTTCCGGCGGATGAGCTGAACATCGCACCGCGTAAAGGAATGCATTTCGGTTATCCATTTTGTCACCAGGGAGATACACCTGATCCGAAATTTGGTGGTGAACAGCCCTGCAGTGCATTTGAAAAGCCGGCACTCAACCTGGGTCCGCACGTGGCAGCGCTGGGAATCCGCTTTTATACCGGCGACATGTTTCCCGGGAATTACAGGAACCAGGCTTTCATCGCGGAGCATGGCAGCTGGAACCGCACTACCCCGATCGGCTACCGCGTCATGTCGGTACGGCTTCAGAACGGGAAACCCGTGCAGTACGAGCCATTCGCCACCGGGTGGCTGCAACCCGACGGGCAGGTCATCGGCCGGCCGGTGGATGTGCTGGTAATGCCCGATGGGGCCATGCTGGTGAGTGATGATAAAAGCGGTGTGATCTACAGGATCAGCTACCAGAAATGATCAGTGGAGCTGCTCATTGCCGGGTGAATCAGCATTCACGATCCCGAGCTTTTCAACGGCCAGTTGGGCCGCTATCTGCGACGCATCTTTCTTATTAAATGCCTTTCCCTGCGCAATGACGCGGCCATTGATCACGGCGGCGATGGTGAAGAGCCGGCGGCCGTTTTCCATCCTTTCGTCAATGGTTTCAAAGTCGAGCTGCTTCCCGTTCTTGTTGGCCCAGCCGTACAACCTGTTCTTGAGATTGATCTCGAGATTCTCGAGGTCATCCACGAACATGTGCGGGATGATGATGCGCTCGGCGACCCACTTACTTGTTTTTTTGTATCCTTTGTCGAGATATACTGCGCCGACAAGTGCTTCCAGCGTATTTCCGAAGATCTGGCTGGTCTTGAGCGAGGAATCCGATTTGTTGTAAACGGTAATCTTCTTCAGCCCCATTTTCACAGCAATATCGTTCAGTTGCTGGCGGTTGACCATTTTGCTGCGCATCTCGGTGAGGAAGCCTTCTTCCTTGTACGGGTAGCGCTTGAACAGGTAGTCGGCCACGAGCGCGCTGAGGATCGCGTCGCCCAGGTATTCGAGCCGCTCATTGTTCTCGTCGATGGAATCCTTAACCGAACGGTGGGTGAGGGCGGTTTTATACAGGTTCACATCACCGGGTGCGTAACCGAGGACACCCTTCAGTTGCTTCCTGAAAGACGGATCAGCGTGTTTTTTATAGAATGATTTCCAGAAATCCACAAACGGAAACTACAACATTTTAATTCCCGAAAGAATACCATCGATCAGGCAGAATATTTTTTGAAGATCGTGCAGGCGTTATGACCCCCGAAGCCAAAAGTGTTGCTGAGGGCTGCATTCACAGGGCGTTTCTGGGCTTCCCAGAATGTGAAATTCAACCGGGAATCCAGCTCCGGGTCATCGGTGAAGTGGTTGATGGTCGGCGGAACAATATCATTCTGCACGGCCATGATACACGCAATGGCTTCAATGACACCGGCAGCACCCAGGCAGTGACCCGTCATTGACTTGGTGGAGCTGATATTGAGTTTGAAGGCGTGTTCGCCGAAAACATCCATAATAGCTTTCACCTCCGCGATATCGCCGAGCGGCGTTGATGTTCCGTGCGTATTGATATAATCGATCTCGCCGGGTTGCATGCCGGCATCATCCAGCGCCGACAGCATCACGTTCTTGGCACCCAGGCCTTCGGGGTGGGGTGCTGTAATGTGGTGCGCGTCAGCCGTAGCGCCCGCACCCGCAACCTCGCAATATATTTTTGCTCCGCGTTTCAGGGCATGCTCCAGCTCTTCGAAGACAACAACACCCGCAGCTTCACCCATCACGAAGCCGTCACGGTCTTTGTCGTACGGGCGTGAAGCCGATTTGGGATCATCATTTCTTTCGCTCAACGCTTTCATGGCATTGAATCCCCCGACGCCGGCTTCGCTGATCACGCTTTCCGCTCCTCCCGTAAGGATCGCATCCGCCTTCCCCATCCGGATCAGGTTGAACGCTTCCATCATGGCGTTGGTGGAAGACGCGCAGGCGCTGACAACCGCGAAGTTGGGTCCACGGAAACCATGCCGCATGGAAATATGTCCCGCGGCGATGTCGAGGATCATTTTAGGAATGAAGAACGGGTTGAAACGGGGCGTTCCATCGCCTTTGGCGAAGTTGATCACTTCTTCCTGGAAGGTGATCAGGCCGCCAATGCCGCTTGCAAAGACCACCCCGACCCTGTCGGCATTCATGTTTGTCCCGTCAATACCGGCATCATGCACGGCAAAATCACTGGCCACGAGCGCGGTTTGGGTGAACCGGTCGATCTTCCGGGCTTCCTTTCGATCGAGATAATTGGTGGGATCAAAGTTCTTGATCTCGCACGCAAAGCGCGTTTTGAACTTGGAAGCGTCGAAGTTGGTGATCACATCGCAGCCACTGACACCATTCCGCAGGTTGTTCCAGTATTCGGTAATGGAGTTGCCAAGTGGTGTTATGGCGCCCATCCCTGTTACAACAACTCTTTTTAATTCCATATGGCTGCGAATGTGTTTTGTAAGATAAAACCGCCTTCTGCATAAGCTGAAGGCGGAATTTTATAATGTCCCGATCAGGAACAAGAGCAAAAATTACTTAGCATGTTCTTCCAGGTAAGCAACTGCCTGACCAACAGTGGTAATGGTCTCAGCCTGCTCATCAGGAATGGAAATGTTGAATTCCTTTTCGAATTCCATGATGAGTTCTACGGTATCTAAAGAGTCGGCACCGAGGTCATTGGTGAAAGAAGCTTCGTTGTTCACTTCCGCTTCGTCTACTCCCAATTTGTCAACGATGATCTTTTTTACTCTTG
>DASUVB010000360.1:0-5656 GCA_036373835.1 Flavisolibacter sp.
CCGCCTTGCCGTTCGTGAGGCGAACCAGGTATTTGATGATGAGGATGATGTCCTCTTTTGTCAGTGTCTTCTGCTCGATGGATGCGTTGAGTCCCAGCTTGCGGTTGATCTTGTAGCGACCAACTTCGCCGAGGTCATAACGCTTGTCGGAGAAGAATAATTTATCGATGATACCCCTTGCCGTTTCGTTATCCGGCGCATCGGCACCACGAAGCTGGCGGTAGATCACCTGCACGGCTTCGAGCTCCGAGTTGGAGGTATCCTTATTCAGCGTGTTGTAAATAATTGCGTAATCACCACCCACGTCTTCCTTCTGCACAAAGACCGACTTGATGTCCATTTCAGAAATGGTGTCAATGGCTTCTTCGTCAAGAACGGAATCACGCTCGAGGATCACTTCATTCCTTTCGATGGATACAACCTCACCGGTATCTTCATCCACGAAGTCTTCCACCCAGCTCCGGAGTACGCGTGCAGCAAGGCGGCGGCCGATGTACTTGCCGAGTGATTTCTTGTCGCCCTTTACCTCGTCGGCCATGCCGAAGAGCTCCAGGATATCCTTATCAGTTTCATAACCGATAGAACGCAGCAGCGTGGTTACCGGGAATTTCTTTTTCCTGTCAATGTACGCATACATGACATTGTTGATGTCCGTGGCGAATTCCATCCATGCTCCCTTGAACGGGATCACGCGGGCGGAATAGATCTTTGTTCCGTTCGGGTGGATCGACTGGCCGAAGAACACGCCCGGAGAGCGGTGCAGCTGTGAAACAACCACGCGCTCTGCACCGTTGATCACGAAGGTGCCGCGGGGTGTCATGTAAGGGATGTTCCCCAGGAAAACATCCTGGACAATGGTCTGGAAATCGATGTGCTCCTCATCGTTACAGCTGAGGCGCAGCTTGGCCTTCAGCGGAACAGCATATGTGAGCCCGCGCTCCATACACTCTTCAATGGTGTAGCGGGGCGGATCAATAAAATAATCAAGGAATTCAAGGACGAAGATGTTACGTGTGTCGGTAATGGGAAAATTCTCTTTGAATACACGGAACAGGCCTTCTACGTTTCGCTTGTCGGGTGTGGTCTCTAACTGGAAGAACTCTTTGAAAGATTGGATCTGAACAGCCAGGAGGTCAGGGGTATCAGCGATGTTTCCAATTTTGCCAAAGTTGACCTTGTGATTCAGTGTTGTAGGCATATGATAAAAAACCGGTTTTATTTAATTGACGGGCAAATCATCTTCAGGCTTTTATTGTCTTTCAAATAAAAGCTATGGAAGTCAACTATTTAAGAATGAAGTGCGACGTCAAAATGTTTTTGGCCAAAACTAAAGGACTGCAAAAGTAAGAAATTCAGCTACACCAACAAGGTTTTTTTCCTCACAAAGATTACGCCACAAAACATTTACCAAGCCTTTAATACATACGATCTTTTCCCCATGTTTCGCAAAAAATGGATCCGCGATTACCTGACGTTCAGCCGCAGGGACCGGGTAGGGATCATGGCCCTCGTTTTTCTTGTCGCGGCGGCATATTACCTGCCGTTGCTGTTTCCCAAACCCGCACCGGTAACCCTGCAGGAGCTGCACCTGGCAAAGGAACAGCTGGATTCGCTGCCTGCCCCGGCAGGCACGGCAATGACCGAGGATGTATTTACCTCAGGTCCCACGATAACCGGCCAGCTTTTCGATTTCGACCCGAATACGCTTGACGCGGACGGCTGGCGCCGGCTTGGCCTCCGGGAAAAGACGATCGGCACCATCCTGAAGTACCGCGCGAAGGGCGGCAGGTTCCGCCAGCCCGGTGACCTGGCGAAGATCTGGGGCCTGCCCCCGGGCTTCTACGAGCGCGTCAGGGAGCATGTTCGCATTGCCGAAGCACCTGGAGGATATCCGCGCGCCATCCCCGGGACCAGGAAGCAGGAAATGGGCGTCATCAATGTAAATACGGCGGACAGCACGCAGCTGGTAGCCTTGCCCGGTATCGGTCCTGCCCTGGCCTCCCGTATCATCGGCTTCCGAAACCGGCTGGGTGGCTTTTACTCCGTGGACCAGGTGCGGGAAACCTACGGGCTTCCTGATTCCGTTTTTGTGAAGCTGGCGCCGCGCCTCTCGGTTGATGGAAATGTCAATACGATCAATATCAATACGGCGACAAAGGAGGAACTGAAGCAACATCCGTATGTGCGCTGGAAGCTTGCCAATGCCATCGTGGAATACCGAAACCAGCATGGAAATTTCACGGAAACGGAACAGCTGAAGAAGATCGCCATCATCACCGACGAGCAGTTGCGGAAGCTGGCACCCTACGTGCAGCTGTAGCAAAAAAAAGCCCCGCAGTGCGGGGCTGTATTCAGTTCACAAGACGCTTACGCGATCTCAACTTCGGCACCTGCTTCCTTCAGCTTTGCAGCCAGTTCGTCAGCAGTTCCTTTGTCAACACCTTCCTTAACGGGCTTCGGTGCACCATCTACCAGGTCTTTTGCTTCTTTCAGACCCAGGCCGGTCAGATCCTTTACGATCTTAACCACGTTCAGCTTGTTGGCACCAGCGGCCTTCAGGATCACGTTGAAAGAAGTTTTTTCTTCAGCAGCAGCAGGAGCAGCGCCACCGGCAGCAGGACCAGCTACAGCTACAGCAGCAGCTGCAGGCTCGATGCCATACTCTTCTTTCAGGATCTTTGCAAGTTCGTTTACGTCTTTTACTGATAAGTTTACCAGTTGTTCTGCGAATGATTTTAAATCTGCCATTTTTTACATTTTAAATAACCGCCTTCACAGTTTTGAACTCCGGCGGAAGGTTTACAATTGTCTTCACTTATACCCGAAGACGTAGGTTTATTTTAAGCTCGTGCGAGCATTAAGCCTGGGCTCTTTCTTCCAGTGCCTTTACGAGGCTGGCCAGCTTTCCGCCTGCATTCAGGGCGGAGATCACGTTCTTTGCAGGGGACTGCAACAGGCCGATCACTTCACCGATCAGGTCATTCTTGCTCTTCAGTGACTTCAGTGCTTCCAGCTGGTTGTCGCCTGCGAAAACATCGCCGTCAATAAAGGCAGCTTTCAATACGGGCAGTTCGCCCTTGCTGTCCCTTCTGAAATCAGAAATGATCAGCGCCGGCTCCTTCGGGTTCTCGGAAAACATCAGGGCTGTTACGCCATGCAGTGATTCGAAAACGTTGGAGTAACGCGTTTCATCCAGTGATTCCAGCGCCTTGCGGATCAGGGTGTTCTTTGCCACCTTCATCTCCACCTGCTTGTTGAAGCAGATGCGGCGCAGCTTGCCGATCTGGCCGACCGACAGCGCTTCTGTATTGGTAACATAGAAAGTGTTGTACTGGGAGAACTTCTCCTTCAACGCTTCTATTACTTCATTTTTTTGTTCTTTGGTCATTGTACTGTTTTTTTAACCCCCCGGGTCCCGGTTGATTAGTGAACAAAGGTTTTAGTGTCGATGGAAATGCCGGGGCTCATGGAGCTGGCCATGGTCAGTCCCCTGAGGTAGGTTCCCTTTGCCGTGGAAGGCTTCGCCTTCAGGATGGCATTGATGAACTCCTGGCTGTTGGCTGCGATCTTGTCAGGACTGAAAGAAACGCGCCCGATGGAAGCATGGATGATACCTGCCTTATCCACCTTGAATGCGATCTTACCACCTTTCACCTCGTTTACCGCTGCAGCAACATCATTGGTTACCGTCCCGGTCTTGGGATTCGGCATCAGGTTGCGCGGACCCAGGATCTTACCCAGGCGCCCGATCTTCGGCATCACCGCCGGAGTAGCGATGATCACATCGACGTCGGTCCAGCCGCCTTCGATCTTCTGTACAAATTCGTCCAGGCCAACAAAGTCAGCACCGGCAGATTTCGCAGCAGCTTCCTGCTCCGGCCCGCACAGCACCAGTACCTTCTTGGTCTTACCGGTCCCGTGTGGCAGCGTCACCGTACCACGAATAGCCTGGTCGGCTTTCTTGGGGTCAACGCCGAGACGGATATGCAGGTCCACGGAAGCATCAAATTTTGCAGTATTCACTTCTTTAACCAATGCAGATGCATCTTTTAAAGAGTATGTTTTAGAGGCATCAACCTTTGTATTGACTGCCTTTCTTCTTTTTGGAATGAATGCCATTTCAATAAGTTTTTAAGTTCAGGATTGTTTTTCCCACGGGGCTGTGCCTTCCACAGTTAAACCCATGCTGCGAGCGGTACCGGCTACCATGCTCATCGCGCTCTCGAGCGTGAAAGCATTCAGGTCGGGCATTTTGTCCTTCGCGATCTCTTCGATCTGCGACCATGACACCTTGCCTACCTTGGCGCGGTTGGGCTCTTTTGAACCACTTTGAATCTTAGCGGCATCCTTGAGCTGAACGGCTGCTGGAGGAGTTTTGATGATAAAGTCAAACGACTTATCGGAGTAAACCGTAAGTAATACCGGGAGTACCTTTCCCATTTTGTCCTGTGTCCGTGCATTGAACTGCTTGCAGAATTCCATGATGTTCACACCCTTGGAACCCAAAGCCGGACCAATCGGAGGTGCAGGGTTGGCCTGGCCACCCTTGCACTGTAGCTTTACATAGCCAGTGATTTCTTTTGCCATTTTCTTCGATTTATTGGTTCAAGCGTCCCGTTTTGCGGGACTCCCAAATTCATCTCTCATGCCGGAGCATGAACTTCGCTTTCGCGATCCATACCGCCTTACAGCGGATCTGAAAGAACTGATTGGGGCCGCAAATGTAGGAAATGTTGCGGAATTAGCACTTCCCCGGCCGGGATATTTTTGTTAACCCGGGGTTAAGTACAAAAAAGCCACCCGGGGGGTGGCTTCTGGTATTGATTCGAATCTGTTTAGCTGATCTTTTCCACCTGCATGTAGTTGAGTTCCACCGGTGTGGACCGGCCGAAGATCTTTACGGTCACCTTCAGCTTCTTTTTTTCGTCGTTCACTTCCTCGATGGTACCGTTGAAGTCATTGAACGGTCCTTCGATGATCTTGATGGTCTCGCCCACGATGAACGGCTCACTCATGCTCACGCCACCCGCTTCGGCCATTTCGTCCATCTTGCCGAGCATCTTGTTCACCTCCGCCTTGCGCAGGGCGATCGGGTTGTCCTTGCCCAGGAAATGGATCACGTTCGTGGTGTTCTTGATCGTGTCGCGGAGGTCGTCATTCAGCTTGCCGTCTGCCACTTCTATCATGACATAGCCGGGATAGTAGTTGCGCTCGCGCATAACCTTCTTCCCGTTCTGGACCTTGTACACCTTTTCAACCGGCAGGAACACCTGCTTTACCACGTTGCCCCAGCCGCCCCTTGACACTTCCTTATCCAGGTATTCCTTGACCTTCCGCTCCTTGCCACTGACCACGCGCAGTACGTACCACTTTGTTTCCTGCTGCTGCGGTACTTCCTGGGTATTGTTTTGTTCTGTTGCTTCCATGTGAAATTCTTTAACTAAAGAGCTTGTAAAACTGGTTCAAACCGCCCGCGGCAACAAAGTCCATCACCCAG
Source organism: Flavisolibacter sp. (assembly GCA_036373835.1). GTDB lineage: Bacteria > Bacteroidota > Bacteroidia > Chitinophagales > Chitinophagaceae > Flavisolibacter. Next base: position 5,498 of record DASUVB010000360.1, read on the forward strand.
ATAATCGCGGTGATCACCAGCGTTGCTGCCAGCACGATCATAGTGGACTGCTGCAGTTGTGTCCAGTTTGGCCAGGTCACCTTTTCGAGAAGCTCCTTGTAAGAGTCGCGAAAGTAATTTGAGATCTTGTTCATAATGTTTGGTTCGTTCGTGGCCTTT
>DASUVB010000361.1:0-3649 GCA_036373835.1 Flavisolibacter sp.
GTTAAAGATGTTGGTAGCAGAAACGGAGAAGGCCTTCCTGGCGCTGGGTGAAGTGCAGTATGGGATTCAAACTGCAGAGACGAAGAGTGCTTTTTTCAAGCGTTCTATTTATATAGCGAAAGATATTGCCCCGGGTGAAAAATTCACCATGGAGCACCTGAGGATCATCCGGCCCGGCCTTGGCCTGGAGCCAAAGCACCTCGATCTTGTGATCGGCAGGGAAGCAAAAGTTCATATCGCCGCCGGCACTCCGTTGACCATTGACCTTATCTGATGAAGAAAGCAGTTGCGATCATTACCGCGCGCGGCGGAAGTAAGCGGATCCCGGGAAAGAATATCCGCCCGTTCCTGGGACAGCCCATCATCGGGTACAGCATTAAAGCTGCTCTTGAATCCGGCGTGTTCTCGGAAGTGATGGTGTCGACAGATGACGCAAAGATCGCCGCGGTGGCCACAGACTTTGGTGCTGCGGTGCCGTTCATGAGATCCCCAAAGACGTCCGATGATTATGCAACTACGGCAGATGTCATCATGGAAGTTTTGAACAGTTACGCAGGAATTGGAGAATCTTTTGAATACGGCTGCTGCATCTATCCCACAGCACCATTTATTACAGCGGATAAGCTGAAGCGTGCGTTCTCCATGATGGAAGAAACAAACGCGGATACATTGTTACCGGTAACAAAGTTCAGCTTTCCCATCTGGCGTTCGTTTAAAAAGGAAGGTGATAAGGTTTCGTACAACTGGCCGGAGTTTGCACCCAGGCGTTCGCAGGACCTTCCCCCGGCGTATCATGACTGCGGGCAGTTCTATTTTTTCCGCGTAGCCGGCTTTTTGGAAACAGGAAAACTGGTCACGTCCAACACGATCGGGCTTGAAGTTCCCGAGAGCGAGGTGCAGGATATCGATAATGAAGAAGACTGGAGGATAGCGGAAATCAAGTACGGCTTTATTTCAGGGAAAATGGTCTCCAAATGAAATTAAACGCGCTTTTGATCGGTTGTGGCAATATTGGCGCGGGTTACGACCGGGCGGACGCACAGAAGGTGTGGACACATGCAAGAGCCTACGCGAGTCTCAATGTTCCTTTCAGTGTTTACGATCATGACCGTGGGAAAGCGAAGGAAGTGGCTGATAGGTACAGCGCGATCCTCATGGAGGATCTTCGCGAGCAGGATTACGGCAGGTTTGGAATGGTCAGCATCACAACACCCACATCCACGCATTTTCAGTATTTGTCAGAGGCCATGCGCCAGGATGTTCCCGTGATCATTTGCGAAAAGCCTGTGGTGAATTCAACAGCCGAAGCACTTCAACTCAAAGAACTCCATAAGCGCTGCAACTCGAAGATCCTGGTAAATTATATCCGGCGGTTTCAGCCTGCTTACCGGGAAGCAAAGGAAAAGATTAGCACGTTTGCGAAGTCTGATCAGCCGGAAGCGATCAGTATCCGGTATCACCGGGGATTTTTGAACAATGCCGGTCACGCAATCGACCTGCTGGAATTTTTTTTCGACCAACCGTTTGTGCCGGGTTCCTTTCATACGTCCGAGTTTGCTTTTGACGCTTTCGAAGATGATCCGACCATCAGCGGTTCCTGCACGTTCATGGGATGCCCGGTAACTTTTACCGGCATCACGGGTGCAACGGCACCGGTATTTGAAATGGAAATTACTTTTCAAAAACACCGTGTCTCTATTACCAACAGCGGTAACGATATCCGCTACTTTACCCGTGAAGGCAATGATTTTACGGAAGAAATCGGTGAAAGGATCGAAAACATTCTCGACACTTATATGTTACCTGTCATCCGGCAAGCCATTGAACTGTACCATACAAAGGACCAGCCGGACAATTTCATGTCCGCGCTGGAAATGAACCTGCGGGTACTTCAGATCATTGAACCATTAAAAGAGATCCAATGCCACAATTAGCTATCAAAGGGGGAGCGCCCGTAAGGACGAAGTTATTCCCGGCATATAATACCATAGGAGCAGAAGAAAAGGAAGCGGTACAAAAGGTGCTGGATTCCGGCAACCTGTCACAGTTCCTCGGAACGTGGTCGGCCGATTTTTACGGCGGTCCCACAGTCAGGAAGCTGGAGGAAGCCTGGTGCCGGGCGTTGCAGGTAAATTACGCGGTAAGTGTCAATTCCAATACATCGGGTTTGTTTGCCGCGATCGGTGCCTGCGGCATCGGGGCAGGCGATGAGGTGATCGTGTCGCCGTACTCCATGTCCGCCAGCGCCATTGCCCCGGTCGTGTACAACGCGGTTCCCGTTTTTGCCGACATCAATCCCGACAGCTTCTGCATGGACCCGAAATCCATCGAGGAGAAGATCACGCCGAGAACGAAGGCGATCCTGGTCGTGCATATTTTCGGGCGGCCTGCCGATATGGATCCAATCATGGAGATCGCGTCGAGGCACAAGCTGATGGTCATCGAGGATTGCGCCCAGGCGCCCATGGGACGCTACAAGGGAAAGTTCGTGGGTACGATCGGCGACATCGGCGTATTCAGCCTCAATTACCACAAGCATATCCATACCGGTGAGGGGGGTATCGTTATTACCAACAATAAAACGCTGGCGGAAAAGGTACAGCTGATCAGGAATCATGCTGAGAACGTCGTGGAAGCAATGGGCGTTACCGACCTGACGAACATGATCGGTTATAATTACCGGATGACGGAGATCGAGGCCGCTATCGGGATCGAGCAGTTGAAAAAGCTGCCACAGCTCCTGGAAGAGCGACTCGCAAATGCCGCTTTCCTGCACGCGGCGCTTGGTTCCATTGACGGCCTGGTTTCACCGCCCTGGGTGGAAGAGCCGTCGCTGAATACATTTTATGTGCAGCCAGTGCGGTACCAGGAAGCTGTTTTCGGCGTGCACCGCAACCAATTTGTTGAAGCCATCAAGGCAGAGATCCCCTCGGCAGTACTGCGCGAGACCGCGCCGCTGATCGGCGCAGGTTACGTAAAGCCGCTCTACCTGCAGCCGCTGTACCAGCAACGGGCAGCTTTTGCATTTAACAACCATTTGTTCAAAAGTGAAGTGGACTACAGCAAGGGCATATGTCCTGTTGCAGAGCAGATGCATTTCCAGGAGCTGATCACGCATGAATACATGCGTCCCGGTATGACGCGTGCGGATATGGAGGATGTGGTTCGTGCTTTTGAAAAAGTGGCTATGAATATCCAGGAGTTAAAGCAACATGCCGGAGCTACTGCTGCAGTTAAGTAAGTTGACTAAACAATAATAATCAAATCAAGAAATGACACAGATAAAAACAAAACAGGAAGAATTCTGGAGTGGCGAATTCGGGAAAGAATATTCGGACAGGAACAAGTGGACTATTGAAGAGTATGACCAGTTCTATGTTTCCGAGTGGGGAACCAGCAGGACCCAGATGAACCTGGAATTCATTGGTAATTTGCCAAGGGATATCAGGATTCTGGAGGTAGGATGCAATATCGGCATGCAACTTCGACTGCTTCAGCAGATGGGTTTCACCAACCTTTATGGGATCGAATTGCAATCATATGCAGTAGAGAAGGCAAAATCCCTGACCAGCAATATCAACATCATCCAGGGTTCCGGTTTTGACATTCCATTCCGTGACGGATTCTTCGATGTGGTAGTTACAAACGG
>DASUVB010000362.1:0-8933 GCA_036373835.1 Flavisolibacter sp.
AGGTTTCAGCAATTCTCGATGATATCCTGCCTGCCGGCGTTATCGTAACGAATTTGTGGAAGGAATTCAGTGAGGCACTGGCAAATCCACTTAAATATTATAAATTTAGACCCTGAAGATGTTATAATTCCTCATAACACAATTATAACCAATGATACTCCGATCGCTTTTTCTGACCATAATCTTTGCTGCCGGCACACTGGTTGCCCGTGCAAACACGACTCCCCCCGGAAACGGAACGGAGAACAGTAAGTCCGATATCGCGGGAGGCGTCATTCATTCCGAAACAAAGAAGCCGCTGATGAACGTGAGCGTAACGGCAGTATCAAATACCGGGAAGGAGAAAAAAGTTGCGGTCACGGATAATAATGGCAATTACTACTTCAATAACCTGAAGCCGGGAACCTACAAGCTCGTCTTCGAAAAGGACGGGTTCAAAAGAGTAACCAGGGAGAAAGTTTCCATCCGCACGGATGACGGTTACCAGCTGAATATCGAGATGGAGGAGAATGACGAATTCCAGATCCTCCCGGGCGGCCTGTTTTTCTAATAGTTGTTACAAATTTTCCTGAGCGAAGGGTGCATGCACAAGCACCTCCCATTCTTTACGGTTATGCCTGAGGATGGAAAGGCCTTCTGCCGTCCAGGATTCCTCAAATATTTTTTCTGCAAAATATGGCCAGCTGGCCGCGAAGCCGTGTTTCGGCAGATCCCTGGTGGCGATCGTGATATGCGGCCGGAATGGCCGGTCCTCCGGGCTGATGCCGTACAGTTCCCGTTGATGAAAGACATCGTCGGCAGCTGCCTTTAATGCATCCAGCATGCTGTTCTTACGAACGTCAATAAAAATGGTGCGGGGGCGGAAGCATGCAAAATTCGCGGTGGCGATCTCGAATGGCGCAAAACGGCTGCTCACGGCGGCAGTGTCAGTTACAAGGATCGGTTCGTGGAGCTCGTCCATCCAGAACGGCGGTATGATGGTGATATGTGCCGGGGATTTCAGGCCAACGCGGCAACCGTGTTTTTCCAGCATGTATTTTTTGAAAACAAGCACCTGCCGGTTCAAATGTTCCGGAAGCACGATGGCTACAAAGTACATGAACATTCCCTAAGTTACAGGCAAAGATGCCCCGTGGGCATCTTTGCGTGCACTATTGGAAGATTTTTGATGATCCGGGTCCAGCTCCGGCAGCATGGTCCGGGCCACCGTGGCAAAGACCGGGTAATGATCATTTGCCCAGGAAAAAATAACCTGTAGCGCGTTCTCTGCCTGGCTTTTGGCTAGGCCTTCATTTTCCAGGAGACCAATGAGTTCTTTCATGTTCAGCATAATCCCTGTGCCGGCACGGCACCCGGGTATTAGTCATTGCTGATGTTGAAATCGTCACCTTTTTTACTGATCCGGAAATCCTTCTGCTTCAATTCAGGGTATTTGTTCAGCATGGCTGCGTCATGAACCTTGCCATTGATGGTGAGCGTGCCTTTTTTGAAATCAATGGTATAATCCTGTTCCTTGTTGATCAGGCCTGCCGCGTGCACTTCGTTGACGAAATCGCGGTACAGGCTTACTTCCCTGCGCGCTTTTTCCACGGAGACCTTTGCTTCACTGATGCTTTTTTCGATCCGGGGCTTCATAAGATTCATCTCTTCCTCCAGTTGCTGCATTTCCTTTTTCAACTTTTCAAAATCCTGTTTTTTCACTTCATCCAGTTCTTTTTTCAGCTTCTCCATATCGATCTTTTTCATGGAAGCTTCGATCTCTTTCCTTAGTTTTTCGGAATCGATAGCTGCGATGGATTTATCCAGTTCCGCCTGGATCTTTACGGCATCAATTTCCTGCAGCGAGGCGATGATCTCTTTCTTCATCTTTTCTACGTCGATCGACTTTGCTGCTTCCGCAATTTCCTGCTGTATTTTTTTCCAGTCGACCTCCTTCAATGCCTGCTGTAGCTGGGCCGATGCTTCCTGGAGCTCTTTCGAGGCCATTTCCAGCTCGCGCACTGCCTCATCCGCATTCTCAGCTTTCTTTTGTTTTTCGGTGGGTGTTTCCTTTTGTGCCGGCTTTTCCTGGGCGATCGCGGAGAGGGAAAGGGTGCAGCTCACCATGCCGGCTAACAACAACCTGGATGAATTCTTCATAACGTGGTTTTGAGTGAACGAATAGTTTCGTACAAAAATACGATTGATTTCGTAATTTGGCTTTCCACCTGTTGAATTGATGATATTTTAACAGTTACTGCCTGATCCAGCGAAGCATCTGTTTCCAGCTTGGTTTCTTGCCGTATAATAAGATACCTGTCCTGTAAATCTTCGCGCTTAGCCATGTTGTAAAGAGAAAACCCGCCACCAGCAAAAGCATGGACGTGCCCAGCTGCCAGTAGGGCACGGTGTCCGGGACACCAAAGGGAATTCTCGACATCATGACGATCGGGGAGAAGAAGGGGATGATGCTCGACCATGTGGCGAGCGAGCTCCCCGGGTCGTTGATGGAGTTGACCATGATGATGATGGCGAGGATGATCGGTATGGTGATGGGGAACGTCATGCTTTGTGCATCCTGCGCATCTTCGTTGACAGCGCTGCCAACCGCGGCGAAAAGTGAAGCATAGAAGAGGTAGCCGCCCAGGAAATAAAACAGGAAGCAGCCGATCACCAGCGGCCAGTTGACAGTGGAAAGATTCGCGCGTGCCTGTGCCAGGTTCTGCAGCGCCTCGGAGGTTTCACCGGTCGAACCCGGGATCTGGTCGCGCGCCGAACTCACCTGCGAGAGGACATCAGCCGGGATGAACGCCGATACAATCCCTGTAAAGATGGCCATCAGGATGATCCACATAAGGAATTGCGTCAGTCCTACGGCGCCGATGCCGAGGATCTTGCCGAGCATCAGCTGGAACGGTTTCACCGAGGACACCATCACTTCTGCGATCCGGTTCGTCTTTTCTTCCATCACGCCCCGCATCACCATCACGCCATAAATAAAGAGGGTTATGTAGATGAGGAATGCCGTGACATAACCCACGCCACTGGCCAGGTCAAAATTGTTGCTGATGCCTTTGCCGAGGTCTGCCTTTTTAACCGGCTCGATGCGCGTCTGTTCAGCAGACCGCCTGATGGAATCGATTTTTTTCGGATCGACCTTCAATTGCTGGCTGATCATATTATTCTCGAGGGCGCGGCTGATGTCTTTCCTGATCCGCTCGTTGGCAAAGCGGCTCAGGCTTTTCTCGGTAATGACCTGGTAACCCTCCGACCGGTTGGTACCGACCTGTGGAGGAAAAAGAAGTGCCGAATAGCCTCTTGCTGAAAAATTGCTGGTGTCGATGTCGTCGCGGAATTCATATGTCACCATCTCGCCGGATTCCAGCGATGATTTGAAGACGCCGCGGGGATCCACCACCGCCACCTTTTCATTACGTACGTTGCGTACGGTGATGAACACCACAGCCGCGATAACACCTGCAAACAGTAGCGGCGTGAGTATGGTGGAAAGGATGAACGTTTTTTTCCGGACGCGGCTGATGTATTCGCGCTGGATGATGAGCCATGTTTTATTCGTAGCCATGATCAGTCGGTAATGGTTTGAAATTGCCGGGCGGCGGGGGTGCCTTCCACCAGGCTGATAAAAATTTCGTTCAGGGAGGGGAGGATCTCGTGAAAAGACACGATGGCGGCATCCTGGTCCAGGTAAAACCGCAGCACATCATTAGGGGAGAACCCATCGTGAATTTTCACGACCGCGGAATGATCGCTCTGGCGGCGCACCACTTCAAACGCCGGGTGTGCCAAAGTGCCGGGCGCTTTTTCAAAGCCGACCTGGAAAAGATGTTCCTTGAATTGCTGCTTGATCTGCTTTACGGAACCATCCAGTATCTTCTTCCCTTTATCTACAAGGATAATGTGATCGCAGATCTCTTCCACTTGTTCCATTCGGTGCGTACTGAAAATTACAGTGGCGCCCTCGTGTGCCAGGCGGAAAATCTCGTCCTTGATAATATTGCTGTTCACGGGATCGAGGCCACTGAACGGTTCATCGAGGATAATGAGGCCCGGGCGGTGCAAAACCGTAGTGACGAATTGCAGCTTCTGGGACATTCCTTTTGAAAGGTCCTCGACCTTCTTGTTCCACCAGCTTTCCATTTCGAGCCTTCTGAACCACTCCTGGATCAGTTGCATCGCTTCTTTCTTGCCAAGTCCCTTGAGCTGCGCGAGGTAAAGCGCCTGCTCACCGATTTTCATTTTCTTATACAGGCCCCGCTCCTCCGGCATATAACCGATCGCTTCAACATCACGTAAGGGATCAAAAGGTTTCCCGTTAAAAAGAATTTCGCCTTCATCGGGATAGAATATGCCCGTGATCATCCGCAGCAGGGTGGTTTTCCCGGCGCCATTCGGGCCAAGGAGTCCAAAGATGCTGCCGCGTTCCACGGTGAAGCTGATATCATCCACCGCACGCTGGGTAGCAAAATATTTTTTGAGATTACTTGCCTGTAGAAGACTCATAAGCTTGGTTTAGCCGTGAATAAAAATCAGTTTTTTCAACCAGATCCACTAATAAATATGATGAACGTTACGGGGCGATGATTCCGAATTTCTCAGCTATGGCCGATGCCACGCGCTCCCCGTCCATGGCAGCGCTGACAATGCCGCCGGCGTAGCCTGCTCCCTCTGCACAGGGATACAGGTTTTCGACCTGCGGGTGCTGCAGGCTTTCATTCCTCGGAACCCGGACAGGTGACGAGGTGCGGGATTCCGTAGCCACCACCACCGCGTCGTTGGTGAAATAGCCCTTCATTTTTTTACCGAACTCGCGAAAGGCCACCCGCAGCGATTCATGAACAAACCCCGGAAGGACTTCCTCCAGGCTGGCGGCGCGAATTCCTGGCAGGTAGCTGCAACCGGGCAGCGTACCTGAGACGACATTGTTGGTGAAATCAACCAGGCGCTGTGCGGGCGCAACAAGCCTTCCACCTCCGGCGGCAAAGGCCTTTTGCTCCACCGACTGTTGCAGGTACATACCCGCGAGCGGACCATGGCTGCTGAAAGCACCCATGTTTTTATCATCCACCGTAACTACAATGCCACTGTTTGCATAAGGATTGTTCCTTTTGGACGGCGACCACCCGTTCACTACGATCTCACCCGGGCTGGTGGCAGCCGGCGCGATGATACCACCGGGGCACATGCAGAAGGAAAAGACGCCTTTTCCATTCACCTGTTCCACGATGCTGTAGGATGCAGGCGGAAGTCCTGAGGTCCGTGCGGGTACATGGTATTGAATGGAATCGATGAGCTCCTGCGGATGCTCCACGCGCACGCCAAGGGCGAACGGTTTCGCTTCGATCAGGATCCCGGCGTCATGAAGCATCTGGAAAATATCACGTGCCGAATGGCCGGTAGCCAGGATCACGGCATCGGCTTTGACAGCACTGCCGTCTGCGAGCTTCACTCCTGATGCTTTCCCGGAATCCAGCAGGAGGCCTGTAACCTTTTTTTCGAAATGAACTTCACCACCATGCGCGATGATGGTTTCACGCATGGCGCTGATGATCCCAGGCAACTTGTTGGTGCCGATGTGCGGATGCGCCTCGTACAGGATTTTCTCTTCCGCACCGAACTGGAAGAAAATGCCAAGGATCCGGTTGATGTCGCCGCGCTTGGTGCTGCGCGTATACAGCTTGCCATCGCTGTATGTGCCCGCACCGCCTTCGCCGAAACAGTAATTGCTTTCAGGATTGACGATGCCCTGCTTGTTGATGGCCGCAAGGTCCCTGCGGCGGGAACGCACATCCTTTCCTCTTTCAAGGATGATTGGCCTGATACCGAGCTCAATAAGCCTCAGTGCGGCAAAGAGACCCGCGGGTCCGGCACCAATGATGAGCACTGACCTTCTACTGCCATGAACACCCGGCAGGAGAATGCTGAACGGTTCGCGGCCATGGTATGGTTCATCGATAAAGACCGTTACCGTCAGCTGCACCCACACGGCGCGGGAGCGTGCATCAATCGACTGCCTGTGAATGATGTGGCCCGTGATGCGGCCTGGTGGTACGCTGCAGGCAGCCGCCAGCGCTGCTTTCAATGCATTTTGATCGGCGGCTTCTGAAGGAAGTAGTTTCAGCGATAGCTTTTGCTGCATGCCAGGTTTTTATCCTGAAAGAATGCTTTACATGACAAAAGTCATTGAATGCTGTGAAAGAAAATAATTAAAATTCACCACAGAATTCGAAAATTTTTTTTTTAAAAAAAATAAGGCGGAAACAGGTGATTTTTTGAACCAATAAAATTTTTTTTTCAGTTGCTTTTTTAGATATTCGCTTTCCTGTCTCAAACAAATTTTTTTATACACATCCTGTTGAAAAGCGAACTGAAACTAAAATAACTCAATAGATAAACTGCTCTGGCGAACAATGGATAAAAATGCTGAACTTATTTGGACTAATTGTTTATCGATCATAAAAGATATAGTGGAATGGCAGCATTTTAAGACCTGGTTCGAACCCATCAAACCTGTTTCACTGAAAGAAAATGTTCTCATCATCCAGGTGCCCAGCCAGTTCTTTTATGAATACCTGGAGGAGCATTATGTCAACCTCCTGGCCAAGACACTGAAGCGGGAGCTTGGAAAGGAAGCCCGCCTGGAATACCGCATCATGGTCGACGGAGGCAACACATACAATAAACCTGTAACCGTTGATATGTCAGGACACGCCTACAAATCCTTTACGAATAACGAAATGGATTTTCCCCTGGTGATCAACACGCCGATCAAGAATCCTTTCGTGATACCGGGGCTGAAGAAAATGCATATCGATCCGCAGCTCAACCCCAATTATACCCTTGACACGTTCGTGGAGGGCGACAGCAACCGTGTTGCCAGGAGGGCGGGAAAGACTGTTGCAGACAAGCCGGGTGCCAACTCGTTCAACCCGCTGGTCATCTATGGCGGCGTAGGCCTTGGGAAGACGCACCTGGCACAGGCGATCGGGAACGAGGTCAAGCGGCTGCAGCCGAACAAGGTGGTCCTTTATGTGAGCTCTGAAAAGTTTATCAACCAGTTCGTGGATCACAGTCGCAATAACGCGATCAACGATTTTATCCATTTCTACCAGCTCATTGATGTGCTGATCATCGATGATGTGCAGTTCTTCAACCGGGCTGAAAAATCGCAGGATGCTTTTTTTGCAATTTTCAACCACCTGCACCAATCCGGCAAACAGCTGGTTCTGACCTCGGATAAATCACCCAAGGATCTCGAGGGGGTGCAGGAGCGCCTGCTGAGCCGCTTCCGCTGGGGGCTCAGTGCGGACATCCAGATGCCGGACTACGAGACCCGCATCGAGATCCTGGAGAAGAAGATGAAGAATGACGGTATTGACATGCCCCGTGAGGTGGTGAAGTATATCGCTTACAATATCAATACGAATATCCGGGAACTGGAGGGTGCACTGATCTCTTTATTGGCACAATCTTCGCTCAACCGCAGGGAGATCGACCTAGACCTTGCGAAGAAAGTGTTGAGAAATTTTGTAAAAACATCCAGCAAAGAGATCACCATCGAAACTATCCAGAAGATGGTGTGTGAGTACTTTGATGTGCCGTATGACAAGCTCCTGCAGAAGACCCGCAAGCGGGAGATCGTGCAGGCCCGCCAGATCACGATGTACCTCGCAAAGGCTTTTACCAAGAATTCGCTGAAAACGATCGGCGAGCACTTTGGTGGCCGCGACCATACGACAGTCATCCACTCCTGCCAGACCGTGAAGGACCTGATGGACACGGACGGAACGTTCCGCGACAGCGTGATGGAGCTGCAGCAGAAGGTGCAGCTGGCTGCCATGTAACAATTCAGAAAGTTTTGTTGAATCCCGGGTGCCGCTGGCATTTTGGGATTTTCTTTTTGAGCTTTAAGGGCTGAATCCCTATTTTTGCAGCCCTTGAAACGGGTGAGGCAGATCTGAGGCTGAAATCAATCCCGACGCAAGGTCGGGACTAAACCGTCGGAGGGCGGTTGCAAAATATTGGTGAGGTGGATGAGTGGCTGAAATCAACGGTTTGCTAAACCGTCGTAGGGCCTTAAAGCTCTACCGAGGGTTCGAATCCCTCCCTCACCGCAGAAGAAAAGGAACGGGAAGTAGCGCAGGCCGGTAGCGCACCTGGTTTGGGACCAGGGGGTCGCAGGTTCGAATCCTGTCTTCCCGACTCCGCCCGCCATAGCTCACAGAGCGACGGCGGGCTTTTTTATTTAGTACCTCTCTGCAATCCGGCGGGCTACGTCGGGCGAAGCCCGACTCGTACTGCTTTGATGGTTTTGTTATTTTGCAGCGCTGCGTGGTTGGCCAAAAGCGCATGGCGCCTTTGGCGCCAGGGTCGCAGGTTCTCCCCAAATGCTGGACTTTCTTCCCGGCGAACCCTGAGAGAAATCCCAGGGTTTTTGTTTTTTGCCCTTTTACAAGGCCCCGTAGTGGTTGCTACTTTTAATGATGTGCTACTGTACCTACATCCTTTGGAGTGAAAACGTAAGCACTTATTATTCCGGCAGCACTAACGATTTTAAAGATCGATTACATCGGCATAACTCCCGTCATGAAAAATCTACAAAGAAGGGTGCACCGTGGATGTTCTGTTGATTAAGCTTATACTGATCCAATGTTTTTTTAAGTTCGGCGGCATTCACATTTTGACCCTCGGCATCCAGATAGTTCAAAGATGTTATCAGCGAATCAAGTTTCGGGGAGTAAACTGCTTGGGAATTATAGGTGTTGATTGTACTTCTTAGATTTGCATATCTCTTTGAAACATCACCAAATAACCTATTTGCAAGTTCGGTATCTTTTTTATCAAGTTTTCTTTTTATTCTTTCTTCATGTCGTTGAAGTCTTTTTAAATATTTATCAGTTTGCTTATTAAATGTATCCTCCAACTGTATAGATTTC
>DASUVB010000363.1:0-2835 GCA_036373835.1 Flavisolibacter sp.
GCGAAGAACGCAAAGCGACGCAAAGTGAACATTCCTCCAGTGCCTCATCTCATTCAATACTCAACACTCAACATTCAACATTTCAATGCGGCACAATTTTACCACGTTCTGAACCAGGATTACCACCTGGTTGATTTTTACCACTGATTGAAACATTTCTTCCATCGCTCGTTCCATTCAATGAACGATTTGTTACAGCCTGCCGGGCGGCGCCGTGGATACCTTTACACCATCACAAAAACACTGAAATGAAAACGATTACCAACAGATGCAGCATGTTATTTTTCATCCTGCTTCTTACCGGAACCGCCCTCAGGGCACAGCAAACAAATAACCAGCAAACACAAAAAACTACACAAATGAAAACCTTTGTCATCGAACGGGAGATCCCCGGCGTCGGGCAGCTCAGCGCGGCCGAACTGAAAGCCATTTCACAGACATCCTGTGGCGTCCTGAAAGAAATGGGCCCCCGCATACAATGGATCCACAGCTATGTTACGGGCAACAAGATCTATTGCATTTATATGGCCGAAAATGAAGAACTGGTAAGAGAACACGCCCGGAAAGGCGGCTTCCCGGCCAACTTCGTCAACGAGACCTTCGCCATTATCAGTCCCGCCACAGCCGAATAACGCTTTGTACCGGATGGCCGGTACTATTCATTCATAACAAAACCAACGATCATGAAATCTACATTGAACAGCGCGTGGCGCTGCAGGAAACCTTTTGCCATTGCGTGGCAAGCTCCCCGGACTTTTTTCGTCCTATTTCTTAGTGCTTCCCTTGCCCTTACGGCCTGCCAGAAAGAGAAAATACCGGGAAGCGTACCCGAACAGGCACCTCCGGCAGCTGCCGTTGCTTCACAGGGTAACCCCCTGAATAAATACACCGGCCTCGCGTGGCAGACTATGTGGGAACTGCAGCAGGCACGTGCCGCTTCTGCCAAATACCAGAAGTTCGAGAACGCGGAAAAAGACGGTTATATCAACATTAATGTAGTGACGCCCAACATGGGTTACCATTACATGAAACCTTCCCTGGTGGATGGCACATTCGACTACCTGAAACCGGAGATCCTGATCTATAACCACGACGAGAACGGGAAAAAGGAACTGGTAGCGATCGAGTATGCCGTCCCGCTGTCGCTGGCAAAACCGGAAGGTTTCACAGGAGCTGATGATGTATGGGATGGCAATACCGGCTTCCAGCTGTGGCTGCTGCATGTATGGGTGTGGGCTTACAACCCGGCGGGGGTTTTTAATCCCACCAACCCGGATGTGCATCTTCATTGATCTTCTGCAAACTGCTCCCTCCCGGAGCAGTTTTTTATTGATCATGTCCGTTAGACTTGGTTATCACCCGACTGGCATGGTGATGTTCCAGATCTTCTTATCGTCTTCGACCTGACTGGTCTTTTTCCTTCTTTTGCCTGCCTCTTTATTCCACGTTTTCCCCCGCCTTCGCCAGCTACGGCGGACAGGCTTGATGGAAAAGGTGGAGCCAATCCCGATAGCTAACAGGACAAGCGCATCTGAATTGCAACAGTTCCTAAAGCGATGGTCGCTCCTGGCAGATGCGCACTGGACCACCCGGTAATTCGACGGGCTGAAGGCTCATCTCTTCGCTGCTTGCTGTTCGATGACCCTGGGACCGCTGTCCCGGCGGGACGCCGGGAAGGCGGGTGAACACACTGATGCCTGATGATAAGAGTACCTAATTGCGGTTGATGAAACGATACAAGGCGCAGAACTACTCCGTTGCTCGAAGGACCGGTTCTCGTGAATCCCGTTACAAATGCAAACTGATTGTCGGCGCCTTCCTCGCTCTCGCTCTGTTTCTGTTTCTGTTTTAGCCTGCGTATCACATGCTTCTTCTTGGCACTACAGCATCCGGCAGCAGTCCCGCCAGGAAGATCACGACACCGAGGCCGATATGCAGATAGTTGTCTGCCTCGTTAACGTGCAGGAAGCCGGCCAGCGTGGTCATTCCATCTGCACCCACGGTAGCAGCGCCCCACACGCCCAGTGCCAGGTACACCAGCCCGAAGATCTTCAGGAACGCGCCTGCGCGGGACGGCGCAGCGAGCGCAAATAACAGGAACAGGACACCACTGATAATATGCACCATATTATGAACAGTGTCGGCATGGAACATGGCATCGGGCGATTCTCCAATGATGGGATTTTCAACAAAACCCAGAATTCCAACCAGCAGGAAAATGATGCCAATGAGGAGTGAAGCAGTTCTTGTATTCATGGTATGTTGGTTAAGTGTACAGAAAGTTACAACAATTCACCAGCATCTGCTAACGGCAGCGCACAATCGTACATCATATGGTAGAATCAGCTTCCCGCAAGCAGGGAGTAGATGGCCGAATCAATGAAGCGACCGTTGTAAAAATAATTCTCCCGGAAGTAGGCCTCCCTGGTGAAACCATTTTTCTCCAGCAACCGGATCGAAGCAACATTGGACGGATTGACATTCGCTTCCACGGAATGCAGCCCCATTGTAGCGAAACCATAATCCAGCACGGGTTTCATGGCTTCATGCATCAGGCCCTTCGCGTGATAATCGGCGTGCAGCAGGTAGCCGATCTCTGCGCGAAAATGTTCGGGCATGATCCGCCAGAAGCCGATCGTGCCGATCAACAAACCTTGATCTTTCAGCGAAACGCCCCAGGTTATACCGGACCGCAATGCCAGGTCATCGCGCATCCTTTTGATCAGCGTTGCGGCATCTTCGATACCCGTAGCCCGGGGACGGTCCAGGAAACGCATGACGCTTTCATCTGACCGCATGGTTAAAAGGTCCGGCGCATCGGCGTCAACAATTTCA
>DASUVB010000364.1:0-3662 GCA_036373835.1 Flavisolibacter sp.
TATGGCTGTGCATCCCTGCCGGTCTTTCCATACGCTCCGCGGATCTTCCAGAATGAAATGCCTGTACCGGAAAGATCCAGCAGGCGGCTGGCGATTACGCTGGCGTTGACACCCGGGTAGAAAAATGAATTGTTGTCTTTCGGAAGTGTGCTGGACCAGTCGTTGCGTGCATTGAGTGTTAGGAACAGGTAATCGTTGTACTCCAGGTTGACCTGTGCAAAAGCACCCACTGTCCTTTTCTTCAGATCCGCCGTTGTCGTGGTGGGCGTATTCCTGGAATTCGACAGGTGATAAAACCCTGGAATGGTAAGGTCAGTGATCTTGGATAAATGTCTTCGCGATTCCTGGTCGTTATAATTGCCACCGATAAAGCCGGAGAGGCTGAACCGTTCTGCAAGATTCATCCTGTAATTGAGGAACACGTCTGTATTGAATTCACGAACATAATCACTCAGCTCGCGCACTTCTCCCTCGGTTGCCGTCAGGCTCGCACCTTCCGCGTTGGTAGGATTTGGCCCGCGCCACGTGTTCGGGTTGGGATGCTCAATAGCCTGGTAATCTTTCACCCGCGCGTTCGCAACATCCAGACCCGACCGGAGGCGCACATTGAACACACTGTTCAGGTCATACCCAAGCTCCGCGTTTCCGAAGAAGCGGTCATTGGTCATGCGGCTACGGCTTTCAAACAATGAGAAATACGGGTTGGAAGCGTATGGCGTGAAGTAATTATCGACATTGAAGAACTTGTTGTTGTAATCCTTGAAGTCTACGATGTGTATGTCGCGGGGGATCTGCAACAGGTTCTCGAATGTGGAAGATCCTGTGGCGTCGCTTTTACTGTTTACATTACTCCCTTTCTTGTTGATGTAGTTGAACGACCCTGAGGCCAGGAACCGGTTCGCCTTTGTCTGACCTTTCAGCGAAACCGTATTCCGGTTGTACTCGTCCACATCAGATGGCATCACGCCATTGTTATGGACGTTGCCATACGACAGGTAAAAATTCGATTGCTGGTTGCCGCCCCTCAGGGAAATGGAATTGTTCAGCTCCACGCCCTGGTCATAAAAATTGCGGATGTTATCCTCCACGGCGCTGAACGGTTTGATCAGCCGGGAGTTGTCGACTACCGGACCCCAAAGCCTGTTGGTGCCGTCCAGACGCGGTCCCCAGCTGCCATTCTCCTCCTTCCAGTGCTGGGCGTTCCATCCCTGGCCGAACATATCCTGGAACACCGGCAGTTTGCCTACCGTGGATGTGATCGCGGATGAATTAAATTCAACACTGAGCTTTCCATCCCGTCCTTTCTTGGTTGTGATCAGGATCACACCATTCTGCGCGCGCGAACCATACAATGACGATGCAGCAGCGCCTTTCAGCACGGTGATGTTCTCAATGTCATTCGGGTTGATGTCATTCAGACCGTTCCCGAAATCAACGCCGCCCGAATTGGCAAAATCGTTGTAGGAGCCGAGCCTCCCGTTATTGAACGGAACACCGTCTACGACGATCAGGGCCTGGTTGCTCTGGCCACCCACGGAAGAATAGCCGCGCACAATGACTTTGCTGGAAGATCCGGGTTGCCCGCCGATAGTTGATATTTCGGCCCCCGCGATGCGTCCCTGCAGCCCATCCAGCGCACTGACAGGCGCGCTGCGGTTAATGTCATCGGACCGGAATGTTTGTGTGGAGTACCCAACGCGGTCCTTCTCGCGTGTTTGCCCCAGTGCCACCACGACCACTTCGGACAACTGGTCCTGGCGAACCTGCATCCTGACATTGATGACATCCTCCGCCCCCACAGGCACTTCCTGGACCTGGAAGCCAACGGAGGAAAACTCAAGCGTGCTGCCGGCTTCAGCCGCAATAACAAAGTCCCCTTCCTGGGATGTCTGGGTGCGCACCTGGCTCCCTTTTACGGTTACGGTTACCCCCGACAACGGGACACCGGCCGGATCTGTAACTTTTCCCCTGACAGTTCTCTGCTGTGCCGACACAGCCAGTACCGTCAGCAGTGCCATGAACAGACTGAATGCTTGTTTCATACTGTGATTTTGGTTTACAATGAATGGACAAGACCACGCAGCGGCTGTTAATGCTGAACCAGCCAGTGCCTTAATTTGCTAAAGCATTAATTTTTAATAACAGAACGGGATATTCGGGAGATAGAGTTTAAAGAGGGACAGTGCCTGTAATGTCCAATTTACGAAAACGGGCGGTAAAAACCGCCCGACAATGCTTTTAACTTGATAACCCAGGGCTGGCGAGAACGCCTGCCCGCACATAAGAAAAATTGTACCGTGAAAATGCGGCGGCTGCGCGGATTCATTTGGATTATGAATGCTGGAGCGTGAATAATCCATGCTGAAACCCGCATGTGGGTACAAATACGGGTTGCGACAACCGATCAATTAAGTATTATTGCAGCCATAATGCGCCACGAATGAAAAACCTCCGCATCTTACCGGCCTTTATACTGGGAACTATTCTTTTTCTTTTTTCGTGTAAAAAAAATGATGACGACACCACCGCCGCCTGCCGGGTTTCAAAGGTGTACCTCTACGATTCCACAAACGTGTATGACAGCGCCCTGTACACCTATACGGGTGACCTGGTGACAAAATCACAAATGTCGGGTGAATATTATACGCTGGAATATAATGCAGCAGGACTGGTTACAAAAAGAAGCCATTACACCGCACTGGCAGCTATGGTGGCCGATGACTACTGGCTGGCAACTTATAACGCAGCCAACAACATCAGCAAGATTGAAATGTACGAGCGGAGTGGCTCGACCTACACCCTGAATGGTTATGTCGATTTCACATACACGGCGGGCAAATTGTCCAAGACCACCGCGTACGATATGGTGGCTGGAATACCTTCGAAAACAGAGGAAGACAATTATACGTATTCCGGGAACAACATCACCATGGTATCAACTACCTATTATTTCGGGGGGCAGACATTTTCCTTCAGCGCCACGTACAGCTATGATGCAAATGCCAACTACCTGAAAAAACAGCAGGCGCAAATGTACCTGGTAGACCCGAATTTCATATACCTCGATCCATCGCTGCTGCCTTTTGCGCTGAGTGAAAACAATGTTACCGCTGTCAATATACAGGGAACGGTTTATTCCGTTTCATACCTGCTGGACCAGAACCAGAATGTGAGCCAGTTCAGCATCGACAACCAAACGGTGGCTTCATACAGCTACCAGTGCCCGTAAAATACCGTGGCAGGACAGGCGTTAATCGGTTTTGGAATGAATTTTCCGCCATGGATTTGCCATTGCAGGCATTGCCAGGACTCCACGATCAGCCGTACCTTTATGCCATGAAAGGGCTACCGGGAGCATCACCCGAGGAAATCATTGACGTCATGGAGCTGACAACTGATCCATTCCACCTTATTGTGTGGAATGATGAGGTGAACACCTTCGAATGGGTGATCGAAACGCTCATGGAGATCTGTGGACACAGTTATGAACAGGCCGAACAATGCGCCTACATCATCCATTTCAAAGGAAAATACGCGGTAAAACATGGGGATTACCAGGAGCTCAAACCCATGTGCGACGCCATTACCGACAGGGGCATCGGCGCCACGCTCGAAACCGTGCCTGCCTGAACTTTATAGAAAGCAATAAGATACCGAAAGAA
>DASUVB010000365.1:0-4452 GCA_036373835.1 Flavisolibacter sp.
CTTTCAGCACCAGGAAATTCTGGTCGCGCATGGCTGCGTCGGCGTTTCCGTAGTGGTCATCAGCGTCATCGTAACGGTCGCCGCGCACCTGCTCATCGATCAGTGCTTTCCCAAAGCGGTTGATCATCACGTCCACGTGGTGGAAGGGCCTGATAGAGATGGTGGATGCATACAAAAGGTTGCTTCTCCGTCGGTCCGGGTGGTTATGGCCGTGGCCCCGGCGCTGATAGACCTCCAGCCGGTGGCGGCCCGGTCGGATGTCATGAATGGTAACAGTGCGGTCAGGCCCTGGCCTGTACACGCGTCCGTTTACCAGCACTTCGGCATTGGCTTGCGCAATGGTGATCGTCAGCAGCGATTCGTCATCTGCTGACGCGGTGAATGAAAAAATTGTGGCGAGTAAAAGGGTAAAAATCGTTTTCATAAAAAGGTCCTCCAATGGTAGGAAGCAAAGTGAACTTTAACGTTTACGACCTTTCTGGTAAACAATCGTTAAACGTCGCGCGACTTACATAAAGCTGCCGGGCCGTTTATGAATATCTTTATGTCCCCGCATCTATTACACGAATACCATACATATGAGATCATTCTTTCTTGTCCTCGTGTTTGCCCTGGTTGCCCTGTCACTGCATGCCCAGCCCGTTAGCTATGACCGTTCCTGGCGCAAAGTAGACCAGCTGGTGAAGCAGAACCTTCCCAAGTCCGCGCTTGCAGAAGTGAAAAAGATCTACGCGGCTGCGAAGGCAGGAAAAAACGATCCCCAACTGATCCGGGCACTCGTGTATATGACGGAGCTGCAATCAGAAACGCGCGAGGACAACCTGCCGGCTTCGATCCGTGAGATCGAGAACGAAATCCTGGCGGCACGTGAACCTGCCGCGTCCATCCTGCGGAGCATGCTGGCGGATATGTACTGGCAGTACTTCCAGTCGAACCGGTACAGGCTGTACAGCCGCACCAATACGGTGAATTTTGTCAAGGAGGATATTGCCACGTGGACATCGGAAGACCTGCACCGGAAGATCAGTGAATTGTACCTCGCTTCTTTGCGCAATGATGCCATCCTGAAGCAGACAAACATTGCGGCCTTCGATGCCATCATCCGGAAGGGCAACGTGCGCCACCTGCGGCCAACTTTATTCGACCTGCTGGCACACCGTGCGCTGGTGTATTTTTCGAACAGCGAACGGGATATCCGCAAGCCGGCATATGCTTTCGAGATCAGTTCCGCCACCGCATTTGCTCCTGCCGCTGACTTTGCGCGCGCATCGTTTGCCACGCGGGACAGCCTGTCGCTGCACCACAAGGCGCTGCTGACGTACCAGCAATTGCTCCGTTTTCACCTCAATGACAGGGATCCTGCCGCGCTTCTCGACGCTGACCTGTTGCGGCTGCAATTTGTTTATGACAACAGCACACACCCCGAAAAGGATTCGTTGTTTGTAAACGCGCTCGAATACGTTTCTGACAAGTACAGAACGCATCCCGGTGTAAAGCAGGCGCGGTACCTGTTGGCAGCTTATTATTTTGAGAGGGCGAATTCCCTGCTTCACCCTGGCGACACTACCAATTCACGTAATTATATTATTGCCCGCAGGATACTGGAGCCGGTCGTGGCGGATAGCACCGTAAAGAACGAAGGCTGGGTCAACGCGTACAACCTGCTGGGCCACATTCTTGCTTCATGGCTGTCCTTCCAGGTAGAAAAAGTGAATGTACCCGACCAGCCATTCCGGGTGCTGCTGAAGTACCGCAACCTGGGCCATGTGCACCTGCGCGTGGTCCGCGCCGACGAGCAGTTGAAAAAGCAGCTCGAGGACCGCACGGATGATAACCGGTACTGGAATGTGCTGGTGAAAGCCCCGGTATTGCGTAGCTGGGAGCAGGCAATCCCGGTCATTGGCGATCATCGCGAGCATTCTGTTGAACTGAAGGTCGACGGCCTGCAGCCAGGATCCTATTACCTGCTGGTATCCGACGACCGCCAGCCAAACGGGGGGAGCCGGGTTGCGGCAGCGTCATTCCATGTTTCTGCAATCAGCTATGTATCGCAGGGAATGAAATATTTTGTGCTGCACCGCGAAACCGGTCAACCGCTGGCCGGCGCATCGGTAACACTTTATAGTCGTGTGTATGATTATCGCAAAGGAACATATTCGCGGGAAGCTGTAGGGAACTACACCACGGATAACCGCGGTTATTTTGAAGCACGGCCTGCATCGGACACCCGGCGCGACGCGTACAATGTCGACATACGGTATAAAGATGACCGGCTGAACAACGAAGAATTTGAGTACGGGTATTATTATGACAACAGCAGGCAGCCGGTGGTGCAGAACAGGATCTTCTTTTTCACCGACCGCTCCATTTACCGCCCGGGACAGCGCGTGCATTTCAAAGGAATTGCCATTGCTGCAGGCGGGAAGAAGAACAGCATACTTCCTGCTTTTGCCACGAAAGTGTACCTGCGCGACGTGAACTACCAGCTGCGCGATTCTATGAATGTTACCACCAATGAATTCGGATCGTTTTCGGGAATGTTCATGCTGCCACAAAACCTGCTCAATGGCAATTTCACCATCACAACAAAGGACGGGCATGGCAGCGCCGGCTTTTCCGTGGAAGAATACAAGCGCCCGAAGTTTTATGTTGAATTTGAAAAGGTGAAGGAAGAATACCGTGTGGGCGATTCCGTGCGTCTCACCGGCGTGGCCACGGCGTACGCGGCCAATGCGATCGGCGGCGCGAAAGTCGTGTACCGTATCGTGCGACAGCCGCGCTTCCTGTATCCCTGGATCTTCCGGGGTGGCTGGATCCCGCAGGGAGAGCCGATGGAAATTGCACACGGGGAAGTGATCACCGATGCGGGCGGGCGTTTCCAGCTTGCCTTCCAGGCGATCCCCGACAAAAGCATCAGCAGGAACATGGACCCGGTTTTCGACTACCATGTGTACGCGGATGTCACCGACCTGAATGGTGAAACACGCAGCGGAAAGACGGTAGTATCTGCAGCTTACAAATCGCTGCTCATCAAAACAACTGTCGACGAATCGCTGCCGGTTGATTCCCTGAAAAAGATTTTTATCCGCACGGAGAACATGAATGGTGAGTTCCGCCGTGCCGATGTTACTGTTACACTCACAAGGCTGCAACCGGAAGACCGGCTGATC
Organism: Flavisolibacter sp.; assembly: GCA_036373835.1. GTDB lineage: Bacteria > Bacteroidota > Bacteroidia > Chitinophagales > Chitinophagaceae > Flavisolibacter. The sequence goes on from DASUVB010000365.1 coordinate 3,171, forward strand.
CGCAAGCGCTACTGGCCGCAACCGGATACGTTCGTGATGTCGCGCGAACAGTTCCTGCAACATTTCCCGCATGATGAATACCGCGATGAGACCAATCCGGCCAATTGGACGCGTGGCGAACAGGCGTACCGCCGTACGGATTCCACGCGGCTTGATGGTTCCTGGAATATCGATGTTTCGTTCCAGCCGGGGCATTACGAACTGAAAGTGGTTACCACGGACAAGGATGGGAAGCCGGTGACAGATATCCGTTACGTGGAGCTGTTCGACCCAAAGCAGGCGCGCCCCACTGATCCGCTGTATCTCATCACCAGGCATGCACGATCCGTTCAACCGGGCGAAACAGCTACGGTGCAGGTAGGCACTGCAGCAAAGGAGGTTTTTCTGGTGCAGCAAACGCAGAAGCGCATTAATGAGCGGGACAGCTTTTCCCTCGCTTTCCACGCACTGAATAACGAAATCCGTTCATTTTCTGTGCAGGTGACGGAAGACGACCGCGGTATAATTGGTATGAACTTCTTTTTCGTAAAACATAACAGGATATACAGTGTTACCGAAACCGTAACCGTACCATGGCTGAACAAGGAACTCGACATTTCTTTCGAGACTTTCCGCGACAAGACGCTGCCCGGCAGCAATGAAACCTGGAAGGTGCGCATTGCCGGTTACAAGGGAGAGAAGGTAGCAGCGGAAATGCTGGCCTCCATGTACGATGCGTCGCTGGACCAGTTCCGGCCCCACCAATGGTCGGAGCCCGCCGTGTGGAACCAGTCGTTCATGCCACGCCCGTGGCAGGGACAAAGCAATTTCGTCGCAGCAGAATCACAGGCACGGTGGCTCCAGGTGCCCTCCCGGCATTTTGAAAAAGAGTACGATGAGCTGAAGCTCTCCGTGATGCAGCATGTGTATCCCGAAGCCGGATACGGCCGGGGTGGAGCATATAGTGAAAGGTTGCAGGGCAAGGCGGTAGGCGTGCAGGCAAATGGGGCTCCATCACCTCCATCGATGGATATGGCAGCACAGAAACGGAGCGCTCCCTCGTCTGCGACAGAGGAAGGAGATGCCAGCACTGCGATGGATACAACTTCAGAAGAAATCCCACAGCCAGTACCGCAGGTACAGGTGCGCCGCAACTTCAATGAAACTGCTTTCTTCTTCCCGGATCTGAAGACGGACGCAGATGGCGCCATCACCTTCTCCTTTGTCGTTCCGGAAGCACTGACACGCTGGAAGCTGCAGGCGCTGGCACATACAAAGGAGCTTGCGTTCGGACTCTCATCCA
>DASUVB010000366.1:0-5192 GCA_036373835.1 Flavisolibacter sp.
GAAGGATCCCGGTAAATGGCACTGTTGCTGGGGAATTCCAGGCGAAAGCTGAAATCGGGCTGGAACAGGTTCCCGGTCAGTGTCGCTACCACGTTCACGCGGTCGCGCAGGCTGGCAAGTGAGCGTCCTGCGACCGAAGATGGCAATAGTGTATTTGCGAGTGGTGCAAAGCTGACTTTTTCCGCCGTGTACACCGCATCCAGGTTGATATTGGCATCATACGGATCGCCGGACCATTCGATGAAATTGTTCGCACCCCTGCGCAGCACGAAGGGTTTCTTGAAGAACGACTGGAAGGTAAATTCGTAGGATCCTTCGTCGATCATGTAGCGCCCGTTGATGGTGAGCGGCGTTGACGTGCCCGAGTTGATCGTCAGTACGCCGGAGCCGCGGCCGCGGATGATGTCGCCGGTCAGCTCATCGAGGATCACTTCCATGTTAACCATTGGATTGGCGGCAAGTGTGATGTTGTAATTCAGGTTGGTTGCTGCGCCCCGCAATGACGTCGGGCTCATCTCGCGACCATATTTCTTCTCCACCATGAAGCTGGCCTGGCCACTTTCCCGCGAACGCGACGGCGGCAGCGTGATGAATGAGCTGTCCTGCTCAGAAGCCCGGATGTCGATATTCATCAGCATGTTGTTCTGCGGTCCCACCAACACGAAGGTCCCTGACCCATAAGCCTTACCATAGAACATCTGGTTGTCCCTGTAGGTGGTGTTCAGCAGCAGCATGTTCGGCGATTCGGTTTCCACGGCGATATCATAATACATGTCCTGGAAACTTTTGTGTGATATCATGCCATTGACAAGCGCCGCCCGTCCATTGGCATCACGCAGCCGGATGTTGCTGAAGTCAATACGGTCCCGCGACAATTCAATCTCCGTATCATCAATACGGTAGAAAACCTGCGTGAAATTCACCTTGAAGCCTGCATCACGGAGGCGTGCCTTCGCCAGGTAATCCCGGTTGGCACCTTCACCGACGATATCGATCTTCCCGCTTACCAAACCTGTAATATCGGAGAACAGGCTGCCCAGAAAGCGTTCCAGGAATTTCAGCTGGAAATTGGTTGGCAGCAGCGTAATGCGGTCCTGGAATGTATTGGCGCTGTCCTTCAGGTCCATTGCCACATCGAAGTCAATATGGTGTGCCGGGTCTGTATTGTTGCCACGCACGGTCAGCATGCCGGTCCTGTTGTCGTAGTATATGCTGCGTACCAGCACCTGTCCCAGTGAATCGTTGTCGAGACGCAACTGATCGGCTGTAAGACTACCGGTAATATTCATTTTGTTCTCGGGATCTTCTATCACCACTTCTCCCGACACAAGGCCTTCGAGCCTTTCTTTCTTCAGCAGGAAAGGAGACAGGTCGCCGAGGTTGATATTGCGTAACGTGATGTGCAGGTCATTGAGGGATGTCCCGTCGGCGGAAGGTTTTGTTTCCAGCAGGATCTCCTGGCTGGATTCCTTCAGCAGCACTTCACCATAAACCACGGTATTGCGGCGGAAACTCAGTTCGCCACCCTGTTCAATGGACCATGTCTTTCCATTCAGCACAAATGACGATGGGTTGAAGTTGATCGTAAGCCCATCGCTGAACGTATTCACACGCGCGGACAGGTTCGCCTGGTTGATAGCCTGGTTGGCCGTGGTGCTGACGGTGACAGTAGAAACATCGTTCTGGGCTTCAACGCTGAATGTCGTCTGCGGGAACACGAGGCTGTCGCCAATACGTGCGTCACGTACCTCACCGGTAAGCAACAGTCGCTGGAAGTCGCCACTACCTTTTAAACGGACATCGGAGAAGCTGTAGTTGCTGAATGCAAACTGCGGCACGTCAGCGTCCACGGTCATGTTATTGGCACGTGTATCAAGTGAACCGGTGATGTGGGCGTTATTAAAGCCGGACAATCGTGGGTCGATCAGCCGGATGTAATCTTCTACTACCCCGGTGGTGATATCAAATGTAAATGCCTGCGGCCGCACATTCCTGGGTGGTCGTATGTAAGCAGGATAATAACGGTTTAGGAAAACGATAAAGGCGTCGGGCAGGCCATTGAGATCGAAGCTGCCGGTCACCGTGGCGTTGAATTCGTTGGAGCGCGCATGCAGCACTTTCAGCCCGTTCTCATAGCGGGATGATACGACCAGCGAATCAAAAAATATTTCCTTGCCATTGTGTATGAGCGTGGCATTGCTGACGCGTGCAGATCCCAGCAGGTCGGCAAGGTCACTACCCTGGAGGTTGAGGTCAAAGGCACCTTTCAGAATGATCTCCTCGGGTGTCAGCTGCAACGCCTTCAGGTTGGCATAGCGGATGTTTGCCTTTGCATCGAACAGCGGTCTTGCATTGCGCAGGTCGATCAGCCCTGTCAGTTCCAGGTCGGCGTTGGGATCCTTTATGACAAAGTTTCCATTGAACATCCGGTTCTTCAGCGTGCCCTTTGCGGTGATGTTCTGGTAGGTATAATCACCATAGTGAAACTTGTGGATCACGCCATCCACCTTCATGTCCAGCGTGTTCCAGTCAAAACCCCTTCCCGCCACGGTTCCGTGAAAATCAATGATGCCGAGGTTGGGATCATCCAGGAAACTGCCTAACTGGAATCCGTGTGTGGAAATGCGTCCTGAGTATTGGGGAACACCCCTGGGCGGCAGCTTCATATTCAGGTCCGTCGTCACGGTGCCCAGTGCTGTCTGGATCGTTCCGAAAGTAACGAAGTCGTTTACAAAGCCGGTATAGGTTCCCCTGAAACGAATGTAGGAGAGCTTCCGCAGGTCCGGCTTCGTAACACGGCGCAATGAAGGAAAGAAGTTCACGGCGTCTGCATAGGTTGTTCTCAGGTCGCTGGCCTCAATATGAATAAGCGTTGAATTGACGTCCGGCAGCCCGACGATGCTGACGTTGCCATTCAGGTACGTCTTGTTGCCTGCCCATAACTCCAGATCGCTTGCGGCGAGGGCATCAACGGTCCCTTTTACCCGCCCGTTGACCCGGAGGTTGCGGTTCCAGTCCGCCACGCCCGGTGCGAAGAAGGCAATATCATCACTTGATATGTCTGCGCGGTCGAAATCAGCTTCAAGGATCACGTCGTGAATAAAGTTCTGCAGGTCGGCTGTGCTGTTGTAGCTCATGGAAAAATAATCCCTCAGGGTGCTGCGGTTCGTGCGCAGGTACAGCCTGTCGAAAATCATCGCTTTAGGATGAATGGTCGTGGCAGCCTGCAGTGCCTTTACCTGGAGGCCGCTGCGCTCTACCGCGGTGAGGTCAACGTTGCCCCGCATGGTATCCTTCGCCCAGCCCACATTCTTCAGCGTGCCGGTGATGTTGCTGAAATCAATGTGCTTCCCGTCGAAATGTCTTACCGTTGGCGTCAGCGACCCATTGTCCAGGCGGAACCTGCCATTCCTGATAGAAGCGTTCCCCAGCATGAAGTTCCAGGAGGTATCTGCCTGCGCAACGGTATTGGATGACGCATTGACAACCGCGGGCCGGTTGCCCTGGTAATCATGAATGGCAAAGTAGGGTTCATCGAGGCTGACGTTCCTGATATTGACCATCTTTTTCGTAGCGCTGATCTCGTTGGCATCCAGGTCAAGGCCACGTACGCGGATGGTAAGGTCATTGCCGATCCAGGCATCCTTCTTGACAAACAGCACGCGGTTCATCACCACCTTTTTCAGGTCGAACTCGATACCTGCTTTTTTCTGCCCGCCACCCGAAGAGGCAAAATATTTTTCGAGGAAATCATAATTCCAGACAGAATCGGTGCGGTTGAAATAAACCACTGCATCGTCCAGTCCCACGTATTCCAGCACCGCTTTGTCCTTAAAGAAAAACCAGTCGGTGATGCGTACACGAACACGCCCCGCAGCCAGCAAGGTGTCTTTTTTCTGGTCTTCGACCAGGACACCCTCAAGATCCATCCGGTTGAAAAAATGAAAACGAACGTGTTTTATATCGATGCGTGTCTGCAGTTCCCGGGAAAACCTGGCGGTGACCTGTCGCGCGAGCCAGTTCTGGCCGCGTTCGGTCTGGATGAATGCGATCACAAGACACAGGAGTGCAAGAACGGCCAGGATCACACTAAGGAATATTTTCCGGAATCTTCTCAGGGTAATCTATTTAGAAGTAAAAGTAGCTAAACACGCACGTTAGACAAACACTGTCACCAATGGTTGAATCAAATATTTGTGAAAGCTGCAACAGCTGAATTACTGCCGGTTGCGGGTATCGAGCACATTCGGATTGCGGCCGAACAGCCAGCCGATGGAAATGCCCGCTATGCGGTGCAAAATCTTTGGGCCGCCATCGGCATTGTTCATGCTGCCGACGCCATGCGAATAATGCAGGAAAACCAGGAGGCCGCGGCTGACTTCGTACCCGGCATGAACATTCAGTGCGGCTGTGATGCGGCCATAATCGGCAAAACTGAAGATCATGTCGCGTTCAACAGGCTGGGATCCGTTAAGCGACGTGTCGAATCTTTCCTTCCCGTAAAAAGCAAAATCCACAGACGGTCCCATGCGTACAAAGAAATGAGCGTCCTTTTTTGAAAAATCCAGTTGCAGCAACGGCGCGATCTCCACGGTGTGAACGGTGGTATTGTTGTTAACCGCCTGTTCTGCCGGAGGAAAGGATGGATTGTTGAGCGTAACCTGGTAGCCTTTCAGGCTGTAATACACTGCCGGGAAGAAGAACAGGTTCTGGTCGAAGGGCACTTTCAGCGCAACGCCACCCATGCCGCCATACTTATGATCGGCAGGTTGTTGTACTTCTTTTACTGTATAGTGTGTGGAGGTGGCCTGTGGGCCTGCGAATAGGGCAACCTGTACCTGTGCTGCCAGTGTCAGACTGCAAAAAGTAATCAACAGGGTTAGGCAGGCTTTTGTTCGCATGGTTCGTAAAGAGCCGTAAAAATAGGGTAAAGGCGCTATATGATACCCGGGAATCGATTGAAACCCATGCCAGCAGCACAATTGCAGCAGCAATGCGCTGGTTTGAAGCGGTGTTATAAGGTGCCGAAGAATCCTACAGCGGGCAGCGGGATAAATGGTGTTGCTGCCGCCGCATCAGGCTTCTTCAGCTGTACCTGTGATTTGCAAACATGGCCGGCATGAACCGCTACCCCTGAAAACACCTGGATGAAGAGTAAAATCACTAATATGGCCAGCATGCGTTTCATTGGA
>DASUVB010000367.1:0-3430 GCA_036373835.1 Flavisolibacter sp.
TGATCATGCTCGCACGTCATTTCGCGCAAAAGAAAAATAATGAGCGTACCCTCATCTTCGCAGCATTTACGGCAGAAGAATCGGGTGGCTTTGGCTCGAAATATTTTTCCGGGCAGTACGATCCCGGAAAAGTGATGGCGATGTTCAACATCGAAATGATCGGCACGGAAAGCCGCTGGGGACCCAACTCCGCTTACATTACCGGCTACGAGAAAAGCAGTTTTGGGCGCATCCTTCAAAAGAACCTCAAGGGAACATCGTTTACATTTTACCCGGATCCCTACCCGGACGAATCGTTGTTCTACCGTTCCGACAATGCAACGCTGGCAGCACTGGGCGTTCCCGCACACACGATCTCCACGGCGAAAATGGATGCGGAGCCGAACTACCACAAAGTATCGGACGAGGTGACCACGCTCGACATTGATAACATGACTGAAATTATCCGGGCCATCGCGGCAAGCAGCCGCACGATCGTTTCCGGCACTGACACACCCACACGGGTAAGAAAGGAGCCGCGTCGATGATCCGGAATTTTGTTCTGGCATGTGTGGCGGTTCTTTCACAGGATCTGCACGCGCAGCATCCTTCAGACAGCATTCGCCGGGATGATATTGAACCTGCGCTTCGGTTCCTTGCATCCGACAACATGCAGGGGCGCGGTAATTATACGAAAGAACTGCTGGCCGCTGGTCATTTCATTGCGGACACATTTGACAGCCTGCGCCTGAAGACATTTCCATTATACGAGGATTACTTCCATGCCTTCAATTTCAGCCGGCCCGGTGAACCTTATATCGACAGTATCGGCCGGTTTGATGTTGCTGCGGCATTGTTCAATGTCATAGGTGTTCTCGAGGGAAATTCACGACCAAATGAAATAGTTATTTTCAGCGCGCATTACGATCATGTCGGTGTGGAGAAAGGCAGTATTCATAATGGTGCCAACGATAATGCTAGCGGCACGGCGGCCCTCCTGGCACTTGCACGCTATTTTGCGCAGCGCGGCGACAATGAGCGGACGCTTATCTTCTGCGCCTTCGCTGGGGAAGAGCTTGGGCTGCTGGGCTCAGAAGCTTTTGCTCACCTGGTGAAGCCGGAACATATCGTGGCAGTAGTGAACCTGGAGATGCTGGGCGTGTACCGCAAAAAGAACAGCATCGTGATCGCCGGCGAGGACCTGAGTGATTTCGGAGCCATCGTCCGAAAAAACATCAGGGGAACGGGTACCGAGGTCCTGAAGGAAGCGGCTTTCAATCCAACGATTTTTTCGCGGTCCGACAATTATCCTTTTGCAAAACGAGGGATTCCCGCACATACCATCCTGGCAGATGATGACAGCTATCCCTGCTACCACAAGCCTTGTGATGACCTGAAGATCATCGACATTGACAACATGGTGCTGCTGGTGCGTGCGATCGCAAGGGCTACTGAAACCATAGTCAGTGGTGCCGATACGCCGTCTCGTATTGTCTTAAAGAAAAAACGGTAACGGGTTTACAGACTGCTGCTTTCAGGATCGGCAGTTTCCTCTTCCACGACGTACAGCGGCCTGCGGCGCACATCGCTGTTGATGCGGCTGATATACTCCCCGATGATTCCAATGCAGATCAGCTGAACGCCCCCGATGAACATGGTGCTGATGATAAGCGACGTCCAGCCGGAAATGACACCGCCCAGGACGAATTTGGAATACAGCGCATACAGGATGATGAGGAACGCAATAAATGAAACGATGAAGCCCGATACGGTAGCGACACGCAAGGGGTAGTTGGAAAATGCGGTAAAGCCATCCAGCGCCAGGCGTATGAGTTTTCCCAGCCCGTAATTGCTTTTCCCTGCATAGCGGCTGTCGCGGTCATACAACACGGCTGCCTGCCTGAAGCCCAGCCAGGCGATCTGCCCGCGCAGGAATTTATGCTGTTCCGGCATCTGCCTGAGCACATCGATCACCTTCCGGTCGATGAGGCGAAAGTCACCTGTGTCCACGGGTATGTTGATGCGTGCAGTTCTATGCAGTAAACGGTAGAACAGCTTGATCACGGCATTACGGAACACATTCTCGCCCGCCCGCGTACGGCGCTGTGCATACACCACCTTGTAGCCTTCCAGATATTTTTTCCAAAGTGCAGGTATCAGCTCGGGAGGATCCTGCAGGTCGCCATCGATCACAACGGCGGCCAAACCTGTGCATTTATTCAGCCCTGCCATGATCGCCACCTGGTGACCGAAATTCCGGCTGAAGCTGATATAGCGGTGGCGGGTATCGGCGGCCGCGAACGCCCTGATGATCTCCAGCGACGAATCTGTGCTGGAATCATTCACCCACACCATCTCGTAATCGTGGGTAATGCCACTTACTGCCTGCACCAGCCGGTCATGGAGCACCTGAAGGTTCAGCGATTCGTTATAAATGGGAACGACAATACTTAATTGTGTCTGGGGCATTATAGTTTCCTTTTTACACGGTATTCGGTGCATTCATATGCTTCCCGGATCTTCTCCAGCTCAAAAAGCGCCTGCAGCTTTTCACGTACAGCATCCTGGCTCACCACCACGTGCATTCCTTCACGGGCCAATGATGGATCAGACTCCAGGCGAACGCGCGACCCTTCGGCCTGCATTTTCCGGATGTAAAAACCGATCTGCCCGTTATAACCGTCGTAAAGAAACAAATAGTCGTCAAGCTTTTGGCGCTCCCTGATGGCGTTTTGCAAAAAATACCCCTGCCGGTGCGGTTCCACATCCCAGGGTTTTTCAGAAAAATGGCGGATATGTTCGGTGATATCGCGCAGGGGGATGAGAAGCATCACACCCAGACAGCCGATGCCCGCTATCGAGACGGCCTGGTTCTGCCAGGGCAATTGTCGCGTCAGCAGGTTCCATCCCTCATACAGGAAAAGCCCAACCTGCACGGCAAGGAACGGGTAAACAGGCAGGTCGTACCATTCGAGCTTGGTCTGGGATGCTGAAATGATGAGCAGGTAGGAGAGTGCCACGGCCAGGTTGAAAATCGTCATCCGGCGCGATGTTTCCGAAAAGAAGAAACCTGCTGCAAACGCAGGCAACAGCAGGTAGAACCACGCCGGGTACCTCCAGTTGCGCATGTAATCAAAATAGTGGAGGAACGGGTGCTTGTGCTGTTCCAGTGTCGACAGGTAGCGCCCGCCCAGTTCATTTTCCCAGACAGCCCTCAGGTAGCCGGGGTTCATGGAGTTACGCAGCAGGTAGTATCCACCGACCATAATGATGAAACCGGCCGCACCGATGTACATACTGCGGTTCCGGGCCAGCCATGGCAGGCTGCGGCTCCACAGGACATAAATAGCCAGTCCGGGAAGCAGCAGCATTCCGGCAATTCCCTTTGTCAGTACCGCCAGGACCAGGAAGATCCAGAAGCCATGCAGCCATTTGTTTCTGCGCGACTCTA
>DASUVB010000368.1:0-3982 GCA_036373835.1 Flavisolibacter sp.
GAAACCTGCCCGATCTCCAGCTCCCCCTCGTCGAGGTCGCCTTCAAACATGCCCCGCTTCGCCCTCGCCCTGCCCAGCAGCTGCTTCAGCTCCTCTTCGTCCGCCCCCCGGTTTTCGGCCTGCTGGATCTCGGTGAAAAATTTATTCTTCAGTAAACGCACCGGCGTTAGCTTCTTCATTGACAGTTGTGTGTCGCCTTCCGCTGCATTGATCACCGCCTGTTTGAAAAGAGGGTGTGACGAAGCCTCTTCGCTGGCCACGAAACGGGACCCCACCTGCACGCCTTCTGCACCGAGCACCATGGCCGCCAGCATCTGTCTTCCCGTGGCAATGCCCCCGGCAGCGATCACGGGGATGCTTACTGACCCTGCCACCGCAGGCACCAGCACCATGGAAGTGGTTTCTTCCCGGCCGTTATGCCCGCCTGCTTCGAATCCTTCCGCCACCACGGCATCACACCCGGCCTGCTCGGCCTTCCCCGCGAATTTGCTGCTGCTTACCACGTGGACCACGGTAATGCCGTGACTTTTCAGCAACGATGTCCAGGTTTTCGGATTCCCCGCGGATGTAAAAACGACCCTGACACCTTCGGCAATGATAATCTCCATCAGCTTGTCAATATCAGGATACAGCAACGGAACATTGACGCCGAAAGGCCTGGAAGTAGCCGCCTGGCACTTGCGGATATGCTCGCGCAATACTTCCGGGTACATACTCCCTGCCCCGATCAATCCGAGCGCGCCGGCATTGCTCGTGGCGCTTGCCAGCCGCCAGCCGCTGGCCCAGATCATTCCTGCCTGAACGATCGGATATTCTGTGCCAAACAAGGTGGTAATCCGGTTTTGAAACATAGCTGGGTGATTGATCGAATCCTGTGGTTCCCGGGTGTCAGCCCAGGTCAATATCCGTATTGTCGCCGATGTTCAGTGTCCTGGTCTCGCCACGGATGCTGGTATCACTGCCTATCAGTGAAAAATCCAGGACAATATCGAATAAATTGGAAAAGGATCCTATAATGGAATTCTTTATGATGGAGTAATCAATAGTTGTATTATCACCAATCGTGGCATTCGGACCAATGATCGAGTTTTTTATGGTGCAGCCTTTGCCGACGCTGACGGGCTGGATAAAGACCGTATTCTCGTAATCCGGGCCACTTTCCGTACGGGCATGAAACTTCTTCAGCAGGGTGGCATTCGATTCCAGCAGGGATTCGCGCCGGCCACAGTCGAACCAGGAATCCACCTTGAACGCCCTGAAGTCGGCACCCTTCCTGACCATGCAGTCCAGCGCATCTGTAATGCTGTATTCACCGTGTGTCCGGATGTCCTGCTTGATATTCACCTCCAGGCACTGGAACAGCATGTCGGACTCACGGATCTTGTAAATGCCCACGAGGGCCATATTCGACTTGGGGATCTGCGGCTTTTCGACCAGGTGCGTGATCTTACCCTCGTTGTCGATCTCCGCCACGCCGAAAGTCCGGGGATCATCCACTTTTTTCACACCGATCATTGACGTAGGGCTGCTGATGACCGTATCCACGTCATATTCGCAGATGGTATCTCCCAGTACGATGATCACCTCGTCTCCATTGATGATGTTCTTTGTCAGGCGTACGGCGTGCCCGATACCCTGGCGGTCGTTCTGGTAAACAAAATGAGCCGTAATGCCGGGGTAATTGGCTTTTACGTAGTCCTGGATCTTTTCACCGAGGTAGCCGACAATGAAAATGAAATCGGAGACACCGGCGTCCTTCAGCTGGTCAACAATAATGCTGAGTACTGTTTTACCGGCAAGAGGAATAAGGGCTTTGGGCTGTGTATATGTATGGGGTCTGAGTTTTGTTCCGGCACCTGCTACAGGTATGATTGCTTTCATGGATGTCTGTTTAGATGGCGCTGTCATGGCTGCAATGCCATCATAAATTGAATGAGAAAAGCGGTCGAAATTACTGATTTTACGCCAACCAAAGGAAATGCCCCTGCTAAATGGCGGCCACTTATTTTTGCAACAGTTGCCAGCAGCAACATTAACCAATCAACATGCAAAGAGACGAGCAGGTTTTTAACATCATCAGGAAAGAACTGGACAGGCAGCGAAAGGGAATAGAATTAATAGCTTCCGAGAACTTCACATCCCTGCAGACCATGCAGGCGATGGGAAATGTAATGACCAACAAGTATGCGGAAGGCTACCCGGGGAAGCGATATTATGGTGGCTGCGAGTTTGTAGATGAAACAGAGCAGCTTGCCATAGACCGAATTAAAAAAGTTTTTGGCTGTTCCTACGCTAACGTGCAGCCGCACAGCGGTGCCCAGGCAAATGCCGCTGTGATGCTTGCAGTGCTGAAGCCGGGTGACAAGATCCTGGGCCTGGACCTCAGCATGGGTGGGCACCTGACGCACGGCTCACCCGTAAACTTCAGTGGTAAGCTGTACCAGCCATTTTTCTATGGCGTGCAGCGCGACACCGGTCTCGTTGACTATGAATCCCTTGAAGCCACAGCAAGGAAAGAACGTCCGCAACTGATCATTTGCGGGGCATCGGCATACAGCCGCGACTGGGATTACAAAAGGATCCGGGGCATCGCCGACGAAGTGGGCGCCCTGGTGATGGCCGACATTGCACATCCTGCGGGGCTGATTGCCAAAGGACTTTTGGCTTCACCCTTTGAACATTGTCATATTGTAACTTCCACTACGCATAAAACCCTGCGCGGTCCCCGCGGGGGCATCATCCTGATGGGACGTGATTTTGAAAATCCCTTCGGCCTGAAGGACCTGAAGGGCAACATCCGTATGATGAGCAACGTACTGGACATGGCCGTATTCCCGGGCACCCAGGGCGGTCCGCTGGAGCATGTGATCGCCGCCAAGGCAGTAGCCTTCGGCGAGATACTTACAGACGATTTTACCACCTATGCCCGGCAGGTGCAGCTCAATGCGCAGGCGATGGCAGCGGCGTTTGTGAAGAAAGACTACCAGATCATCAGCGGCGGAACAGACAACCACCTGATGCTGATTGACCTTCGTAATAAAAATCTCACCGGTAAAAAAGCACAGGAAACACTGGACCGCGCGCATATCACGCTGAACAAGAATGCCGTTCCCTTTGACGACAAGAGCCCGTTCGTAACATCGGGCATCCGCGTCGGCGTGCCCGCCATCACGACCAGGGGTATGAAAGAAGCGCATATGCAAACCGTGGTCGACCTGATCGACCGGGTACTGATGGATGCTGACAACCCGGATGTCATTTCAGGTACCGCTTCTGATGTGCACGCATTTATGCAACAATTTCCACTTTACCCCGAATTAGATTAATATGATACAACGCATTCAAACTATCTGGCTGCTGCTGGTAGCGATCTTCGCAGCAGTAACATTTCGATTCCCATTCGCCAACGGCGACTGGGCAAAGGATACCGTTCCTACGAGTGTGCCGCTCGATGCCAGTTCCACCACGTGGCTGACCGTGATGACAATTCTTTGCGGCGCGCTGGCCTTCGTCAATATCTTCCTTTTCGATAACCGGAAACTGCAGCTAAGGCTATGCTTCGTGGGCGCACTGCTTACCGCGGGACTGCTTGCGCTGTATTTCGTGGAGATGACGAATTACACTTCGAGCGTGATCGCACTCTGGTGCATCTTCCCATTTGCAATGCTGGGATGTTACATTCTCGCAGCACGAGGCATCAGGAAGGACGATCAGCTGATCCGCAGTATGGATCGTCTCAGATAGTAAAAAGAAAGGGAATGTGTAACAGGTGTTTTCAGGTTAAAGGTTAAACGTTAAACGTTTAAGGTTCAAGTGCGTTGGTTGCGCGGCTACAACCAGCAACTAGCAACCCGCAACAAAGCAACAGAATGTCACCCTGAGCGTAGTCGAAGGGTCAACAAGCACAGTCTTCGACAGGCTCAGACTGACAACGAGCAACCAGCAACGAGCAACCAGCAACCAGCAACTGGTAACCCGCCTT
>DASUVB010000369.1:0-2491 GCA_036373835.1 Flavisolibacter sp.
GCCCAGAAGCTCGCAGCGGGACGTGCTGAGATCCCCTTCGTGCCGGTGAAGGCAGCAGCCGGATATCTCAACGGCTATGCCGATCCTGAGTATATCGACGAGCTGAATACATTTACGCTTCCCATGCTTTCCGGCGGTGACTACAGGGCATTCGAGATCGTGGGTGATTCCATGATGCCGACGCCAAGCGGCTCTATTATCGTCGGTGAAAAGGTCCAGGCACTGGATGACATCCGCACGAACCATACCTACATCGTGGTTTCTAAAACAGAAGGGATCGTGTACAAGAGGATGGTAAAAAATAACCGCCAGAAGAATAAGTATACGCTTGTGAGCGACAATCCTGCCTACCAGCCCTACACCGTGAATTCTGATGATATACTCGAGATATGGCAGGCCCAGATGATCATATCAAAGGCCAACACCCAGCAGCGGTGGGATGTGGGACAACTGGCCAACATGGTCAGTAATCTCCAGCAGCAGGTAACTGTGCTTAAAAAGCGGATGAATTAGCATTTCCCGGCCTCTTTGCTGCCATTTCCTATTATATTTATGCCAGTCAAGGACTTGCATAATGAGAAAACTGCTTATGACTTTCACCATGTGTGGCCTGTGCTATGTTGCAGCGGCACAGCAGGAGGTCAACGCGGTGAAGACATTGCATGCGCCGGTTATTGACGGCAACCTGGATGATGTCGCCTGGAAAACCGCCCCGGTGCTCTCCGGCTTTATCCAGAATCTTCCCAATTTCGGGGCACCTTCCAGCGCACCCACCGAGGTGAAAGTGCTGTACGATAATGACGCGATCTATATTGCCGCGTTCCTGTACGATGAGCCTTCGCTTGTACGCAACCAGCTGACCGCCCGCGACGCGGAAAAGGGACAGAATGCTGATTATTTTTCCGTGTTTTTTGACACATACAACGACCAGCAGAACGGTTTCCAGTTCCTCGTAACTCCTGCCAATGTGCAGTCGGATACCAAGCTGAACCCGGGCGCTGCCTACACGTCGGGAGAGTTTGGCGACCGCACCTGGGATGCCGTCTGGCAAAGTCGCACTCAGCTAACCTCGAAAGGATGGCAGGTTGAAATGCGCATCCCATATCTTTCATTGCGTTTCGCGAAAAAGGATATACAAACCTGGGGCATCCAGTTCCTGCGCTTCATCCGGCGCAATAATGAAAGCGCTTACTGGAATGCAACCAACCCGAATATCAATGGATTTATCAACCAGTTCGGCAGGCTGGTGAACCTGGAGCATATACGTCCACCGCTTCGACTCAGTTTTTCACCCTATGTTTCCGGGGGGGTGCGTTTTAACCCGTCCGGCAGCGACCGCGAAAAGGAAGTGCTCCGCAATGGCGGCATGGATGTAAAGTATGGGCTGAATGAAAGCTTCACACTGGACGTGACCCTGATACCCGATTTCGGGCAGGTGGTTTCTGACAATGTCATTAACAACCTGTCGCCTTTCGAGATCAGGTTCCAGGAAAACAGGCCGTTTTTTTCCGAGGGAACGGAGTTATTTAACAAAGCAGGCCTGTTCTACTCAAGAAGAGTGGGCGCCACACCGATGTATTACGACAGCGTACGTCGATTCGCGGACAATAATCCCGGCTACCTGCTGCACAGGAATCCGTCCGTCGTGCAATTGTATAACGGTTTAAAATTCTCGGGTCGGACACGAAATAAACTGGGCATTGGTATTTTCAACGCGGTGACAGCACCGGCAAAAGCAAAGCTGCAGGAAATTGTTGGCCGGAACGATACCACCATTGAAACGGAACCGCTCACCAACTATAATATTATTGTGCTGGACCAGGCCCTGAAGGGTCGGTCTTCTGTTACATTCACGAACACCAGTGTCATGCGCAACGCGTCTGCACGTGATGCCAATGTGAGCGCTTTGGACTGGTCGCTGTATACCAGCGAGAGCCAATACAGGGTGAACGGAACTTTCCGGTACAGTAAAATATTCGGGTATACTCCTTACAACGGGTCTGTTAACTTTATTGATGACACCATTACCAGGTACGGCAAACTGTATGTAAAGCCGTACGATGGTTTCAGCACCATCCTGCGCTTCGGTAAAGTGAGCGGCAGGATCCAGTTTTCGGGCAGTGCCGCCGTGGAGTCCGACACCTACGATCCAAATGACCTTGGCTTTATCCCGGTTTCGAACGAGGTCGTGTACAACGCTTCGGTCAGCTACAATGATTTCACACCGGGACGATCCTTCCTGAATTACCGGCACAGCCTTAACAGCAGGTACACCCGCCTGTACCGGCCGGATGCTTTCTCCCAGGTAGAATTCTGGTACACCGGTTCCTGGTACCTGCGAAACTTCTGGGAGTTTACATTCAACGCCGGCGTGCAGCCGGTGGCCCAGCATGATTATTTCGAGCTGCGTACACCAAAGCGTTACCTGGAGCGGCCGGGATTCTTTTACCTGTCCGCCATTGGTAATACTGATATCAGGAAAAAGCTTTTC
>DASUVB010000370.1:0-5279 GCA_036373835.1 Flavisolibacter sp.
ATAGTAAGAGCGGTAATGCCCGCAATGGAAGCCGCAATGGCTGCCACGCGCTTGTAGCGGTTATACAGGTAAACCACCCGTGCACGGCCTTTAAGGCGTGGTGAGCGGATGAGGCCTTTTTCAGCCAGGTGAACATGCGTATCGTTCAGGATATTCTTAAAGCGACGGGTCTCGTCGAACTGGTTAATCTGGTGCAGAAAGAAAGTGTGCTCCACCACAGCCTGGTCCACTTCGGGGCTGGTTTTGCGGAGCTGTTCAAAATACACGCGCTCATCCGGCGACATTTTGCCAAGGATGTACCGTTCGACCGCTTCAAGTATTTTAAGATCTTCCATCACAATGAATCGTTTTTATATTGAGAAAAGAACAGTTTCTTGAGTCGAACCAGGCATTTGTATTTCTGGTTTTTTGCGTTCTCGGCGTTGGTATAGCCGAAGCCTGAAGCAATTTCCTGCATGGTTTTTTTCTGCAGGTAGAAAGCCTCCAACAGGCTTTTGCACGGCTCTCCCAGTCCTCCCATTGCACGCTCCATCATCAGGAATTCCGTGTTCTTTCGGTCGTGTTCTTCCAGGTCATCATCCACGCTCACCGCTTCCTCGGTGCTGTCGGACATGCTGAACCGGCTTTGCTGCATCAGTCTCTTCAGCCATACCCGCCTGCTGACGGAGTAGATATAGGTCCTGATGAGACAGTTGAGCTCGAAGCAGCCGGACCGGGCCTTTTCATACAGGATGATCATCGCTTCCTGAAACACGTCCTTGGCATCATCCACCGACCCGTTATTATTGATTACCAGCGCCTGCACCATATTATAGTTTTCCTTATATATGGTTTCAATTGACTTTCTGTCGTTCCGTGCCAGGCCCTGGAGTAATGCTGTTTCGTTATTGTCGGATTTCAACCTTTGATCTTTAATACTGGAAGCTAAAAATAGTAACCCATTTCAGCTGTTAAAAAAAATTTTGCAACCCCGGGTTACCTTTTCCCGCTTCCGGTATTAACCCGTTAAATCCCTGAGATGAGAATCGCACTGGTGATGCTGCTGATGTTTGTTGTGGCTGGTTGTAACGACCGGTCAACCTCAGCCGAGTCAAAGATCGATTCCATTGGTAAGAAGTTTGATTCCACGGCTGAAAGGGTCTGGGATTCGACCAAGGAAAAGGCAAAGGACATCAGGGACCGCATTGAAAACCGATTTGATAAAAAAGACTCTGTACAAAAAGCAGATACAATCACTCATTAAAACCTACGAAATGAAAAAAGTACTTGTAATGTTCTTTTCCGCCGTTGTTCTTCTTGCCTGCAACAACGCCGCCGATACCGAAGGCGATATCAAGGATTCACTGGATTCTATCGCAAACGAGAGGAAGGATGTCATTGATTCCACAGCCGAGCAGAAAAAGGAGATGATCGATTCCACGACCGAAGCGAAGAAAGAAATGGTTGATACTACAGTAGGTGACAAACCAGGAAATTAATTATGAAAAAAGTTTTGGCCCTGGTGGTGGTTGCCGGCTTCATGTTTGCCTGCAATAATGCCGCAGACGATGCAGTGGAAGAAAAGATCGATTCGCTGGAAGAAAGGACGGATACCCTGATGCAAAGGGTTGACTCTACTTTCGACACGCAGATCGATTCATTAAAGCAACGGGAAAAGGAACTGAAAAGGAAATTCGATTCGACGGAAAAGGCAAAAAAAGATTCATTGAAGAAGCTCTCTAATTAATAAAAATCAAACAAATCACATGAAAAAGATCCTGGGAATTTTCCTGATTGCTGCAGCAATGACAGCATGCAACAATGATGCTGATACCACAACTACAGAAGACACAACTGTCACAACAGACACCACCACTTTGGTTACGCCTCCTCCGGTAGTGGATACTACAATGCGTGATACGCTGACTGTAGACACAACCCGGCGTTAATCGGGGGGCTGCCGTAGAAGAAGAGTTTATTCATATGGCAAGCAATCGTTAGAGCCGTCCTGTTCACAGGATGGCTATTTTTTTGCATCAGCGCTGCTGGCCGATCATAGGCCGCAGTAGTTAACTTTGCCGAAATTATAATATGAGCACGTTTGAAGATCTGGGATTACAGGAACAGCTGTTGAAAAGTATTCATGAGCTTGGCTTTACACAACCCACACCCATCCAGGAAAAGGCGATCCCGGTGCTGCTGGCAGGCACCCGCGACCTGATAGGCCTGGCGCAGACCGGTACCGGGAAGACAGCTGCGTTCGGACTTCCATTATTACAGCTGATTCACGCGAAGGAACGCCATCCCCAGGCCCTGATCATATGTCCCACCCGTGAACTGTGCCTCCAGATCGTAAATGACATTACCAACTATAAAAAATACGTGACCGGCGTTAACGTGGTGGCCGTTTATGGCGGCGCCTCGATATCCATGCAGATCCGCGACATCCGCCGGGGTGTACAGATCGTGGTGGCCACGCCGGGGCGCCTGATCGACCTGATCGAGCGCAAGGCCATCAACCTCGAGGAGATCAAGTACGTGGTGCTGGATGAGGCCGATGAAATGCTGAATATGGGCTTCCAGGAGGACATAGAATTTATCCTGCAGAATACACCACGACGCGACAGCACGTGGCTGTTCAGCGCCACCATGCCTCCAGAGATCCGCAAGGTCAGCAAGCAGTACATGGATACGCCCGCGGAGATCACCGTCGGGAAAATGAACACGGGCAACAAGAATATTGACCACCAGTTCTATGTCACTTCTGCCGGGCATCGCTTTGAAGCGCTCAAGCGGCTCATCGACTTCCACCCGGGCATGTACGGGATCATCTTCACCAGGACCAAGGCCGATGCCCAGGAAATCTCCGAAAAGCTGACCCGTGAAGGCTACGATATCGAACCACTGCATGGTGACCTGACGCAACAACAACGAAACAAGGTGATGGGACAGTTCCGGGAGAAGTCGCTGCAATTGCTGATCGCCACCGACGTGGCCGCCAGGGGAATTGATGTGCAGGGTATCAGCCACGTGATAAACTACGAGCTCCCCGACGATGTTGAAGTCTACACGCACCGAAGCGGGCGGACGGGCCGCGCGGGGAAGACCGGTGTGTGCATGTCCATTGTGCACAGCCGGGAGATCGGCAAGCTGCGCCAGATCGAGCGCATGGTGCAGGCACCCTTTCACAAGCTGGAAATTCCATCCGGCAAGGATGTCTGCCGCAAGCAGTTTTACTATTTCATCGACAAGCTTCTGGCTGCGGATATCAGTCACGGCGATTATGAAACCTATATGCCAATGCTACAGGATAAGTTTGCCGACGTGAGCAAGGAGGAGATCCTGAAGCGGGTGGCTGCCATGGAGTTCGACCGTTTCCTGAAATACTATGAGAACGCCGAAGACCTGAATATCCGCGAACGCGATCGTCGCGAACGCGCCGACAGCAGGGGAGACAGGGAACACCGCGACACACGGGGAAGGCGCTTTGGCGGAGAGTCCGGGAATTTCACAAAGCTTTTTGTGAACCTCGGGTCCAAGGATGGTTTTTACAAGGCAAGTTTCCTGCAGTTCATTCTCGATCTCAGTGAACTTAAAAAGGATGTTTTGGGCCGCATCGACATGAAGGAGATGAACAGCTGGGTCGAGGTCGAAAAGCGTTCGGCCGATAAGATGATCCGCGCGATCGACGGAAAAAAATACAAAGGGCGCCGCATCCGCATGAACGAAGCCGATTCGGTCAGGAAATAGCCTCATGACGGAGGTCAACCGCATATTGTCTGAATAATTTTATCATTGTACAGGCTTCCGCCTGGAAGTACTTGTCATGCAGCAACAATCGGTGCAACATATCAACGTGAGCGAAACGCTTCGCACCAGGCCCCTGATCATTTCAGGGCCGTGCAGCGCAGAGACGGAAGAGCAGGTGCTGGATACTGCCATGCAGCTGGCCGCAAACGGCCGGGTTCATATCCTGCGGGCCGGGATCTGGAAGCCGCGGACCCGCCCCGGCAGCTTTGAGGGCGTCGGCTCCGTGGGGCTTCAATGGCTGCAGGCTGCAAAAAAACAAACGGGCATGCCTATAGCTGTCGAAGTGGCCAATGCGCGCCAGGTTGAAGAGGCGGTGCAGCATGATGTGGACGTTTTATGGATCGGTGCGCGCACTACGGTGAATCCGTTCAGCGTGCAGGAACTTGCCGATGCATTAAGAGGAGTGGGGAAGCCAGTGCTGATCAAAAATCCCCTGAACCCGGATATTGAATTGTGGATGGGCGCCGTGGAGCGCATTGCCGCTGCCGGTGTTACAGACATTGTGCTGGTACACCGCGGCTTCAGCTCATACGGAAATACCATGTACCGCAACGCCCCCATGTGGCACCTCGCCATAGAAATGAAACGACGCTACCCTGAGCTGGCCATGCTCAATGATCCGTCGCACATCTGCGGGCGCCGCGACATTCTGCTTAGCGTGGCACAGAAAGCGATCGACCTTG
Organism: Flavisolibacter sp.; assembly: GCA_036373835.1. Lineage (GTDB taxonomy): Bacteria > Bacteroidota > Bacteroidia > Chitinophagales > Chitinophagaceae > Flavisolibacter. The sequence continues at coordinate 4,473 of DASUVB010000370.1, forward strand.
GCTATGACGGCCTGATGATCGAAAGTCATACAGACCCGGATAATGCATGGAGCGATGCCCTGCAGCAGGTCACACCGGAACGATTGTCAGAGATGCTGGGACTGATGGTCTGGCGCCAGCCGGAAATGACGGAGGCGTCAGAATCCGTATTGGAACAGCTCCGTGAAAAAATTGATCACCTTGACGACGAACTGCTGCACCTGATCAGCCAGCGTATGCGGATCGCCGACATCATCGGTGGAGTAAAAAAGGAAAACAACATCAGCATCCTCCAAACACGCCGGTGGAACGACATCCTGCAACGCGCGTACGAAAAAGCCGACGCGCTCGGTCTGAGCCGCGAATTCATCACCCGGTACTTTGATGCGATCCACCTGGAAAGCATCAACCACCAGACAAAAGTGTTCAACAGCTGATGCGGAAAAAAACACTGGTCGCAGGTAACTCCCGGGTGGACCTTTTTTTTGAAACACCGTTCTCCCGTCTCAGGGACCTGGCAGACCGCAGGAACTCGGTGATCATCACGGATGAAAATGTTTTCCGACTGCACCAGCTGCGTTTTAAGGGATGGAATACCATCGTGCTGAAACCGGGGGAAGCTTACAAAGTGCAGGCTACGGCGGATAATGTCATCGAACAGCTGCTGGAGATAGGAGCTGACCGCTCGTGGACGCTCATCGGCGCCGGTGGGGGTGTTGTCACCGATCTTGCGGGCTATGTCGCATCCGTGTACCTGCGCGGGATCCGCGTGGGCCTCGTTCCGACGACGCTGCTGGCCATGGTGGATGCCGCGATCGGGGGAAAGAA
>DASUVB010000371.1:0-5175 GCA_036373835.1 Flavisolibacter sp.
AACCAGGAACAGGAGTGCGTTGTCATTTAGTGACGCTGCTTCCTGTATTTCCCGTGCAGGATGCCAACGGCCAGGATGTGATCTGCTATCGATTTTTCCAGTTCCGCCGCTCCGGACGCACCGGTAATATCGAGTATGCAATCGAGGGCGAAGATGCGGAAATGGTAGCGTTGAACTCCGGAAGGCGGGCAGGGACCATCATACCGGTTCCGGCCATAACTGTTTTTGCCAATTACACCCTTCGATTCACCTTCCCTTAGCTGGTGGGTTGCTGGAATATTCCAGTTCACCCAGTGTGTCCAGGTGCCTGCCGGTGCATCGGGATCATCCATGATGATTGCAATGCTCATGGTGCCTGCGGGCAGGCTCCTGATGAGGATAGGCGGGCTGGCGTTTCGTCCCTCGCACGTAAATGTCGCAGGAATATTACCGCCATCATCAAAGGATGGACTGGAAACCTGCAGGACTCTGAAGCCACGTGCTTTTGAGGCTTCAATTGACTGAATGGGTTGCATGATTGGAGTTTGTAGGGCAAACCACGGATTTCGATGGCGTTCCGGCAATGAGTGTGGTCAGCGGGTACCGTGACTGCTGTCAGCCCGCTGCGATCGGTTGCCCGCGGTGTTCCGTTTCCGGAGTATCCAGAAAATTCCCCTGACATCGGTTTGCCAGACAGGCAGCATCCATATCAGGATCATCTCTTCGACCAGGTCCAGGATCGTGACGACGGCGGCAGCATAAAAAAGGATGTAGGGCGGCTCGGGCAGAAAGAACAGCAGGATCAGGAACACGCCCTGGAACACGGCGGCAACTTTGGCTAGGATCGTATGGAAGCTTGTGAGTTTGTGGTACCTGGCCAGGGCCATAAACACCTGCACCAGGTACAGGCCTGCCAGGATGACCACGAGGGTCAGTTCTTCCGTAATGAATGAAGGCTTGAACACGATCATGCCTACAATGGCCGATACGATCGTCAGGTCATCGGCAATCGAATCAAGGCGGGCACCCGCCGGGCTGACTGTATGAAAACGCCGGGCGAGTGGTCCATCAATCGCATCCGTAAAAAAACTGATGGCCAGCATCCATTTGAAAGTCTCCTCGCGGCCGGTAGCGACGAGGAACAGCAGGACAAAGGATGCGAGCAGGCGGTACAGGGTAATCCCGTTGACCAGGTAAAAGCCGGGTTTATGGCGGGAGTACGCACTCATACGATGAAAATTACAACATAATGCCGCAGTTTGTATGATGCCGATCCGTCGTCCTGATGACTGTGATCATTGCTGCGGCGCAAACACTGAAATAAATTGCAGGCATCATGAAAACATCCGTTCGCAGGAAGGAGGTACGAAAGGCAGAAGGGAGGCAGGTCACTACTACTGTATTGCTGGCATTACTGATCCTGGCGCTGCTTTTTATTGCTTTTTATGTGATCCTGCAGAACCCGGCTTATTGACGGCGACGGCTTGTGATGATGGAAGCAATTATTGCAAGTAAGCAGAAGGGCGCGGGGCATGGATGATTTGTACAGGAATGCTCAAAGAGTTTTTTTATGTTCCCTTTCAGGCGTCATCAGGCCGAGCGCGTAAAAAGCCGCATCGGCGGCATCGCGAAAATTGCGGGCGGTACGCGAGACGGACACTGTATGGTCTCGCCCTGCAAGCCTGACATCACAAACCCTGTTGTGTCGACCTTCAATACTTTCGCGAAAAGAAACCTCAACACTTGAAACATTGCCGTTGCGCTGGTGAAACTCTACCAGTATCCGCTTCACTTTCGTGATCAGTGCGGCTGGGACTTTGTTTGGCGGTGTGTGAATTTCGATGGTCATAACCAAAGGTTTCAGAAATTCGTTGAGACAATTGTTTGCGATAATCTGCCAGCTGCATGCTAAGAGCATTGAAAGCACAATCCACCGCAGCGTTGAAGGAAATGTCGTGGCCACTTGCAAATATTACCCGGCCAGGTACATACACTTTGGCATGAATCACGCATTTCCCTTCGATTCCGCTTCCCCTGGTAATTCCTACATCACAGGACACCATGCGATGGAATTCATGATCCAGGCGTGCGAACTTACTGCTGATAGCATCCATCAGCTGATCGTGGAGGTGGAGGTGGGGTGACCTGAGCTGTACCTGCATTTGCAGCAATCTATTAAAGGAATGGACCAAAAAAAATGACCGGTGTCAGCAACTGCAATGTCAACGGTCAGGCAGGCTGCAACACCCTTTGCTGATAACCATCAGCACCTCGACCAATGGCCGACATTGACCGGTTGTATCCCGAAGAATAACTTAGGAACAAACAAATCAAACTCCCAGGCCCTGCGTGGACTAGATCTAGCGGGGCTTTGTTTTCACCACGCATACTCACGGCTGCCAGGCATCAAAACAAGAACTGATGGCTGTCATAGGCCTGCCGTCGACAAGGGGATAAGTTTGTGTTACAAATGGACAGGGATGCGATCCATCACCTGTTCAATAAAACAACATTTATGTTCCGTAACAGGCAGGAAGCAGGAAAATTGCTGGCGTCAAAGCTGCAGCACTACAGGAATTCACCGGCGATAGTTCTCGCAGTTCCCAGGGGCGGTGTACCCGTGGCCGTCGAGGTGGCCCGTGAACTCAACCTTCCGGTAGATGTAGTCCTGGTTAAAAAGCTCGGCCATCCGCTCAATAAGGAATATGCGATCGGAGCGGTAGGGCTGAACGAGGTCTTTATCATTCCTCACACCGATGTAACCCGTCAATACATTGACCAGGAGATCGGCAGGATACGGGCACGCCTGTACGAAATGAAAAAGGCTTTCAGCAGGAATGGTGAATCGGAAAGTATTGAGGGCAAAACGGTCATCGTAGTAGATGATGGCATTGCTACAGGCCTTACATTGCTGGGTACCATCCGTGTGCTTCGGGCGAAGCAGCCGGCCCGCCTTATAATTGCTGCGCCGGTCATTGCCGCGCCGGCGGTGGCGCGACTGTCAAAAGAAGCAGATGAAGTTGTGTCTGTACTGGTGCCTGAATCTTTTGGCGGGGTGGGTTCTTTTTACAGGGACTTCCGGCAGGTGAACGACAGTGAAGTGTTACAATGTCTCATGGATCTTGACAAAATGCAACACAATACCTGAAGTTCAACGCGATGTGCGAATGGTCGGCCGGGAAGGCGTTCGCTTTGAAACCATGTCGGCGATAAAGTCGTCACAACTGTATTTTGTCTCCAGGATTTCAAGTTCGGCATCTTTCATTCCATCGCGCAACTGCTTCTGCCGCTCCTTCATGGCAGGGGTGATGGACTGGTTGGAAAGTGGAAGTCGATCAACGTAAAGCCGGTGCTCCCATTCATTAATCTCCCTTCTTTTTGCCAACAGGACCTGGCGTGTGAAAAACAGCTGGCTCATATGGTGTTCCAGCGTGCCGTCGAGTGGAGCAACAAGGTCGCTGTGCCGGATCTCCAGCAACCATTCATCCAGCTCTTCCAGCTCTTCAAGGTAGAAGTCAATGGAATGATTCCAGTCATCTATTTCGTTGATAAAGTAGTCTGCGATCGTTGTCGTCTTCAGGTATGCAGGGTTGTCCATTTGAACGGGCAAGTTAGTTGCGGCTGTACAGGTCCCGGCTGACCGCAGATAGCTACCCACATGATGCTGGTCATTGGCAGGGATCCTTTGCCACATTTACTTGCGGCAGATCATCCCTGCCAGCAGGGTAATGAAATAAATGCGGTTTCCGGACGTTTTTAATACAGCTCTATGTTCCGCGTAACACTTTACGGCATTCTTGTCATAACCGGCATGATCATTTCCTGCCGCCACGAAATTCCCCCGCTCGAGCAGCCTGAAACGATCATTGAGAGCACGGTATGCAGTTCCGACACGGTTTACTTCCAGCAGGCGGTGCTCCCGATCTTTATTTCGAACTGCACCATGGCCGGCTGCCACGATGCAGCATCGCACGAGGAGGGTATCGTGCTCACATCGTACACCAGTATTATGAATACAGGGAAGATCAGGCCTTTCCAGCCGTTCAATAGTGACATTTACAAAAAAATCATCGATACAGATCCGAACGACAGAATGCCGCCGCCACCGGCAAGCGCGTTAACACAGGAACAACGCGACCTGGTTTTTAAATGGATCGCGCAGGGTGCGCTGAACAATTCCTGCCAGTCTGCGTGTGATACGTCCGTGTACACATTCTCGGCAGGCATCCGGCCCGTCATCACGGCACGCTGCCAGGGATGTCATAGCGGTGGAACACCGCAGGGTGGTATCAGCCTGACAACATACCAGCAGGTAAAGGCACGTGTCGAAGACGGGAAATTGTGGGGATCCATCAACCACCTGGCAGGGTATTCACCAATGCCAAAGAATGGTAACAAGCTTTCAGACTGCGAGTTGAAGAAGTTTGAGAAATGGATCGCAGCAGGGTCTCCGGATAATTAGGACTGACAGCAGGCAGCCCTCCCGCTGATGACAGTCATTGTTCCGGTTGCAATGCCTGTTTACTTTTACGTGTTCATGCATTTGATGTCCGGTTGGCCTGTTGGAAACAACAAGTGTCTGGAAACAGACGAGGCTTTCATGGCCATGAAAAGCTGAAAAGTAAATGGTCGCCGCTGCAAGGCAGGATCATTTGCGATAAGGCAGGTTCGTAATGGACCTGCTTTATTTTTTTCGGCTTCCGGTGATAACAATCACAGCAGCAGGTGACCTAGTTCATTGGATATTGTAACGGAAAATCAAAGCTTTGAATATTGTTTCGCCATGGCTGACCAGTCAGAACTCAGATCGGTTTTTAGCGAGGCAGGAGGCCTGTCTGCTTTTGCGGGGAGATTCTTCGGCCAGTTTTATAAACCTCGCTACGAATTCCGCGAATTTATCAGGCAGTGCTTCATCATAGGATACCAGTCGCTCCCATTGATCGGGCTCACGGCATTCATTATGGGCCTGGTGCTTACCATCCAGTTGCGGCCTTCGCTGGTCGATTACGGTGTCGAGTCACAGTTGCCGTCGATGATCTCCCTGGCTATCATACGCGAATTGGGACCGGTGATTACAGCGCTGATCTTTGCCGGGAAGATCGGCAGCAGCATTGGCGCAGAGCTGGGATCCATGCGCGTGACGGAACAAATAGATGCCATGGAGGTTTCCGGTACCAACCCGTTCAAATACCTGGT
>DASUVB010000372.1:0-6234 GCA_036373835.1 Flavisolibacter sp.
GGGGCTTCCCGACACTACGGTCGGGATAGATATCGTCAGCGATCGCCTTCATGCAATTGGCTGTCATATATTCTTTGTCGAAGCGCCGCGATATGTACTCCGGGTAGATCTCCAGGATCTGCGGGTTCCTGTACACTGAAAAATTCTTCCCGGCATACTGGTGCAGGCCGATCCCCAGGTGGCGTGGTGTCATCACGATTCCCGGCGCGTCGAAGGTAGCGACGTAAGTAACGACTTCAGGCATCCTGTATTCGGGGAAATAATGCTTCACGTAGCGAAAACTTTGCTTCAGCTCCTCTTCCAGCCATCCGAGATTGGAATATCTGATGTTCACACTGTCGTATATCGGCCGGTAGGCACGGAAGAAGTTGCGCAATACCTGTTCTCCTTCGGCATTCAGTTCCACCCGGCCGTCTGGCAGGACAGTATGCGCACCCTTGAGCAGCAGGATCTCGTTCATATAGAAAGGATAGAATTCGCGGTGTTCCGCAAAAACCTGCTGCAGGCCGGTTACCATTCGGGAGGTATCGGTTTCGAACAGGCTTCTGTCAAATCGTTCCACGGAAACCTTCATATCGATCCCGGACACATCCGGCCTGTCATCACCGCCGTTGCACGCGGAGAAAAGAAACAGCACAACAAAAGCAAATACAATACGCATAGGCGGTAAACGACTTTAATGCTGATTTATTACAGAACTTTGGCAGCAAGGCGCCTGGCAGTCATGATTTTTGCTGTGACAGCACAGACACCACCGGAAAAAGAACAAGATGAAAATTTTTTTAGCACAGCAAAATTATCACATCGGGAACTTCGAATCCAACACCGCCAAGATAATTAACGGGATCGAAAGGGCGCGTGCCGCAGGTGCAGACCTTGTTGTATTTTCTGAACTGTGTGTCTGCGGCTATCCCCCGCGTGATTTCCTGGAGTTCAGCGACTTTATCCGCCAGTGCGAAGACAGTGTCGACAAGATCCGCCGGCATTCCAAAGGGATTGGTGTCCTCATAGGTGCTCCCGCGCGCAACCCGAGACGGGAAGGGAAGGACCTGTTCAATGCAGTATTCCTGCTGCATGACGGTGCCGTCCGCGGAGAGATCCATAAGACCCTGCTGCCGACCTATGATGTTTTCGACGAATACCGCTATTTCGAACCGGCCTTCGAATGGTCGTGCATGGAGTTCCGGGGAAAGAAGCTGGCTGTGACCATCTGCGAAGACATCTGGAACCTGGGCGACAACCCATTGTACCGCATCACCCCGATGGAAATGCTGATCGGGGAGAAGCCGGATGTCATGATCAATTTGTCCGCGTCACCCTACAATTATGCTGCTGATGTAGTGCGCAAAAGCATCATCGAGGCACATACCGCGAAGTATGACCTGCCGATGCTTTACTGCAATACGGTGGGTTCACAGACCGAGGTGGTGTTCGACGGTGGCAGCCTGGTGTATGATATCAATGGTACGCTCGTGCATGAAATGAAATATTTCAGTGAAGACTATGCGTTGCACGACCTGGAAGACCTAACCCGGCGAACGCTGCAACCGCAGGTCGCCCATAAATATTATTACTCGCCGGGCGAGGTAGGACGGGATACAGACACCCTGAAATACCTCACGGATGAAAAGAACATCCATGAGATCCACGATGCTCTCGTTCTTGGCATACGTGATTACTTTTCGAAAATGGGATTCACCCATGCCACGCTCGGCGCCAGCGGCGGGATCGACAGCGCTGTGGTGCAGGCGCTGGCCGTGGAAGCTCTTGGTAAAGAACATGTACACGTGTTGCTGATGCCCTCTGAGTTTTCGACGGGACACTCGGTAAGCGACGCGGAGATTTTATCCAAAACCCTCGGTAACCGTTATGATGTGGTGCCGATACATGATGTTTACGATGCATTCCTTTCAGTACTGAAGCCCATTTTCGGCGACCTGCCGTTCGGTGTTGCCGAGGAAAATATCCAGAGCCGGACCAGGGGCAACCTGCTGATGGCGCTGGCCAATAAATTCGGATACATCCTGCTCAATACCTCCAACAAGAGCGAGCTGGCCACGGGATATGGAACATTATACGGTGATATGGCCGGAGGCCTGAGTGTGCTGGGGGACCTGTACAAGACCCAGGTATATGCCCTGGCACGTTTTCTCAACCGCGACGGGGAAGTGATCCCGGAAAATATCCTGCACAAGGCACCGTCTGCCGAATTAAGGCCCAACCAGAAGGACAGCGACAGCCTTCCGGAATACGATATCCTTGACCGGGTGCTGTACCAGTATATTGAGCTGCGGCAGGGACCGCGTGAAATTGTTGCGCAGGGTTTTGATGAAGCGCTTGTAGCCCGTATATGCCGGCTCGTAAATATGAATGAATACAAGCGCAACCAGTTCTGCCCGATCATCCGTGTCAGTTCCAAGGCTTTTGGTGTCGGTCGCCGGCTCCCGATCGTTGCAAAATACCTTTCGTGAGCCGTCCGGATCTGCAGCAGGGTTCATCTGCACCAGGCGCAAGCGATGCGCGTTGTTCGTTCAATCTGCTGGTACAGGCTTTCCCTTACAACTGTTTCTTTCACTTGCATTGCCGCTGAAAAACTGCAAATTTTTATGTTTAGGCAGATTATTTGCAGGAAGGCTTCGTAATTTTCTGATTAAACCTGGACTATGATTAAAACCGCCGACGACATCAGGCAATTGAATGAGAAGATCGGATATGCCGGAAAGTTTGTTGAGACACTGAGAAATGAGGTCAGCAAAGTGATTATCGGTCAAAGCTATATGCTCGACCGGCTGCTGATCGGTCTACTGAGCAATGGCCACGTACTGCTGGAAGGCGTTCCCGGGCTGGCCAAAACCCTCACCATCAAATCGCTTGCACAGGCGATCCACGCAAAATTCAGCCGCATCCAGTTCACGCCCGACCTGCTCCCGGCCGACGTGATCGGTACGATGATCTATAACCAGCAGCGCAACGAGTTCGTGGTACGCCGCGGACCCATCTTCGCCAATTTCATCCTGGCTGATGAGATCAACCGCGCGCCGGCGAAGGTGCAGAGTGCCTTGCTGGAAGCCATGCAGGAGCGGCAGATCACCATCGGCGACACAACGTATAAACTTGAAGAACCTTTCCTGGTGCTGGCCACACAGAACCCGCTGGAGCAGGAAGGAACCTACCCGCTACCCGAAGCACAGGTGGACCGTTTCATCATGAAGGTTGTCGTAGGTTACCCCTCGCGCAGCGAAGAGCAGCTGATCATCCGGCAGAATGTGGAAGGACTCGAGGTTCCCTCGGTAAAGCAGGTAGTGTCCGTCAACGAGATCATCAACGCGCGCCAGATGGTCCGCGAAATTTACATGGATGAAAAGGTGGAACAGTACATACTGGATATTGTGTTTGCTACCCGGAACCCCTCTGAATTCAGGCTGGATAACCTCAAGCCGCTCATTTCGTACGGCTCATCCCCGCGTGGCAGCATCAACCTGGCACTGGCAGCGAAGGCGCAGGCCTTCCTGAACCGGCGTGGATACGTAGTTCCGGAAGATGTGCGTTCCATTTGTATTGATGTTTTGCGGCACCGTATCGGGCTCACCTACGAGGCCGAAGCCGAGAACATCAGCATCACGGATGTCATCAACCAGATACTTGAAAAAATAAAGCTTCCTTAAATTAACAGGCATTGCTGACCACACAGGAAATATTGAAGAAAGTCCGGAAGCTGGAGATCAAAAGCAAGAAGCTGACGACCGACCTTTTCACCGGCGAATATCACAGCGCATTCAAGGGACGCGGTATGTCGTTCAAGGAAGTTCGGGAATACGCGCCGGGCGATGATATCCGGTTTATCGACTGGAATGTTTCGGCCCGTTTCGGCCACCCGTACAGCAAGGTGTTCGAGGAAGAAAGGGAGCTGACGGTGATGCTGCTGATCGATATCAGCGCCAGCTCGCTGTTCGGGACCGTGAATGTGACAAAAAAAGAACTTGCTACCGAGATCGCCGCCGTCCTTGCGTTTTCAGCGGTGAACAATGCCGACAAGGTGGGCGCGATCCTGTACAGCGACAGGATAGAGAAATTCATCCCGGCGAAGAAAGGGAAGCAGCATGCGCTGTTCATTGTCAGGGAACTTCTGTCCTTTGAATCAACCGGTAAGAGAACAAAGCTCAGTTCAGCACTTCGTTACTTCAATAATACCACGCGCCAGAAAAGCATTGCTTTCATCATCAGCGACCTGCTTGACACCAATTACCAGGATGCGCTGCGCGTCGCCGGGAACAAACATGATATTGTCGGGATCAAGCTGTATGACAAAATGGACCGTAACCTTCCTCCACTGGGAATGCTCCGCGTGGAAGATGCCGAGACGGGCACTCAGAAATGGGTGGATACCAGCAGTTCCCTGGTGCGGTACGAATATGAAAAGGAATTTTTCCGCGTCGTTGATTTCGCGCGCGAGGCCTTTAGAAAATCGGGGTGCGACCTGCTCCATGTACGCACGGACGAGGACTATGTCAGGATACTGCAACGATTTTTCATCAGCAGAAACAAATAATGAAGCGATTTTTCATTCTCACATTGGTTTCCCTGTTGTTGTGCCGGGCTCATGCCCAGCAGGTGACCGTTACTGCTGATAAGAAATCCATCCTGATCGGTGAGCAGCTCACCTTGAAGCTCGAAGCGAAATTTCCGCAGGGAAAAGAGCTGCCCGGGTGGTTTGTCATCGACTCGATCCCCCATTTCGAGATCCTTCGTGTCACCGAACTTGACAGCCAGGTGGTGGACGGGATGCTGGTGAAAAGCCAGACGCTGACACTGACAAGCTGGGACAGCGGGCGGTGGCTGATCCCCCCGTACGTATTCCCGGGTGGCAAGACCAGGGCAGTACCGGTAATCGTTCGCTTTTCACCCATGGATCCGAACCAGCCGTACCACGATGTGAAGGACATCATGAACATACAGGTGCCGCGGGATTCTTCCTCATGGTGGTGGTATGTCGTAGGTGCATTGCTGCTGATCGCGATCCTGATGCTGATATTTTCAGGAAAGCAAAAGGACGGCGCTCCCGCGGTTACGGAAGATCCTTACCGGCAGGCGCTTAAACGAATGACGAAGCTGGATCCCCGGGATACACCGCAGGTCTACTACACTGAGCTGGTGAATATTTACCGCGACTATCTTTCGGGCAGGAAGAACATCCAGTCGTATTCAAAGACGACAGGTGATCTTGCGACGCGGATCCGGCAATTGCAGATGCCTGCAGAACATTATGACCAGCTGGTAACCGTGCTGCAGCGCAGCGACCTGGTGAAGTATGCACGTTACCAGCCGGGCAAGGGCGAAAATGAAGAGTCGTATGACGTGATCCGGAAAAATATCATGCTGATCGAACAAACGAAATAATGCTGTACGAGCTGTTTCAAAATATTGAGTTTGCCAATAACTGGGTGCTTCCGTTTTTGCTGATGCTCCCGGTGATCGCGTGGCTGTACTTCCGGCTGCAACGGAACCTGCGCACCTCCATGGTGGTGTCGTCGGCGGCTTCCTTTACCACGAAAAGCACGCGGAATTATTTCATCCACTGGCCATTCTACCTGCGGTTGCTGGCCCTGGCGTGCGTACTGCTCGCGCTCGCTCGCCCGCAGACGCGGGATGTGAAGAGCCGCACGAAAGGCCAGGGCATTGACATCATGCTGTGCATTGACGTCAGCGGAAGCATGTTGTCGCAGGATTTCCAGCCGAACCGGATGGAGGTGGCAAAAAAAATGGCTGCTGAATTTGTGAAGCGAAGACCGGTGGACCGCATCGGGCTGGTCATTTTCTCCGGAGAAAGCTATACGCAGTTCCCGCTGTCAACCGATCACGAAAACCTTTTGGAACAATTGCGTGGCATCCGGTCGGGCATGCTGCAGGATGGGACACTGATCGGGGAGGGACTTGCAACTTCAGTTGACAGGCTGAAGGCCAGCAAGTCCGGCAGCCGTGTTGTGGTGCTGCTGACCGACGGAAAAGAAGAGGCTCCCGATACCCGCATCATTGATCCCGCAACGGCTTTGTCCATTGCGCAGGCGGAGAATGTAAAGGTATACACCATCGGCATGGCGGCGGAAAATGTTTCGCTGGTTGACGAGCGCGGCATGCGCGTGAGCAGCAGCAAGCTGATTGATGAAACCCTGCTCCGCCGGATCGCACAGCAGACGAACGGCGCTTATTTCAGGGCAACTGACCCGGAGAGCCTCC
>DASUVB010000373.1:0-3656 GCA_036373835.1 Flavisolibacter sp.
GCGCTCCTGGTATTCATGGGATTCGGATTCTTCGTTACCGGTATCGCGCGCAACCAGAATGTCATTCCCATCTATGCCAACATTTTCATGTTCCCGCAATACTTTTTGTCCGGGACATTTTTTCCCAAAAGCGCGTTGCCGGCCAGCATGCAGCCTTTTATCAAATTCCTTCCGCTGACCGCGCTGAACGATGCCATGCGGAACGTGGCATTCGAGGGGGCAAGCCTGGCGAGCTGCTGGTCGCAGATACTTGTTCTTACAGTGTGGGGACTTATTATTTATACGTTAACCGTGCGGTTTTTCCGCTGGGAGTAATCATGAAGCTGATCAAACTCGCGCTGCTGAGCGTAATCATTTTATTTATTGTGTCGCTGCTTATTTCCCTGCTGATCCCGTCGCAGGTCCGCGTTTCGCGTGCCGTAAACCTGGAGTCCGGGCAGGACGACGTGCTGCACTATATCGCGGACACCACGCAGTGGCCGGCCTGGCACCCGGGCTGGAAAAATGATTCCGGCCGTCGCCCTGTGACCGGAACCCGGATTATGGCGCATAACGATTCCGTCCTGGTCATGCAATTGCAGCAGGCGGGAAAAAGACCCGTTACGAGCGCATGGCAGATCCACCGGTATCCCGCAACCGATTCTGTCACCCTCCAATGGTACATGGACTTCACGCTGGGGTGGCTGCCCTGGCAGAAGTTCAGCAGCCTTTTTTTCGAAGCGACCTATGGCACGATGATAGAGGAGGGCCTTACCAACCTGAAAAGGACCAGGGAACGGGGAAAATTTCCGGGATAATTTTACAGCTGCTGCAACACCTTGCTATATTCTGTTGTCAAGCCTGCAACAATGGATCATCAACGGCTGGTAAAGGACTGTCTGAAGGGGAAGCCCGCCGCACAGCGCGGACTCTATGAGCATTTCGCTCCCCTGATGATGCCCGTGTGCTACCGATACACCAAATCGGTGGCCGATGCCGAGGATGTGCTGCAGGAAGGCTTCGTAAAGGTTTTCAGGAGCCTGCACCAGTATAAATCCGAAGGCGAGCTGGGTGCATGGATCCGCCGAATCATGGTGACCACGGCGATCAACTACCTGAAAAAGAACAGCCGCTACCAGACGGAGCTCCTTTTTACCGATGACCACCTGCATGCCCTTCCGTACCAGCAGCCCGAATTACGCATGGAAGCCAGGGAGCTGGCGGACCTGATCCGGCAGCTGCCGCCAGGTTACCAGACGATCTTTAACCTGTACGCCGTAGAAGGATACAACCACGTGGAGATCGGGTCGATGCTCGGCATCCAGGAAAGCACGTCGCGTTCCCAGTACGCGCGTGCGCGGGCCCTGCTGATCCAGTGGATAGAACAAAAGAACAATGACATCAAAAAACCCGCCTATGCAAGGTGATTTTGAAAAACAGGTCAGGAGCAAGATGGACGAACTGAAAATGTTCCCGTCGGCCCCTGTCTGGAAAAATATTGAGCCGCAGATCCGGCAGGAAAGGAAACGCCGCAGGGCGATCCTGTGGCTGCCGCTGCTGCTGGTGCCCGCAGCCGCACTGACATGGTGGTACCTTTACGGTGAACGGAATGAACTGCCGGCGCCCACAACCACTGGCGCTACACAGGGCTACAATGCACCACAACAGGTGCAGGCGCAAGGTCAGCCGGGGCCTTCCGGAATGCCACCGGCAATAACACCCGCCACGCAACAACGCATGAGAGAACAGGCCGTGGCTTCGCTTCTGTCGAAAAAGGCAGCCCGCGCCCGTGCTTCGCTAAACACCACCGGGAAGAAGCGGTCATCCCTGGTCGCGCGGAAAGACAGGAATGACGCCGGCACCGGGCAACCTGGAGAAAAACAGATACTATCAGATGTTCCTGCGCGTACGCATCCGGGTGATGTGCTTGTGCCGGCAGATGGTAGTGAAGTAAGAAAATCCAAACCCCCGGCAAATACAAATGAAACCGGCAGTATCAAAGAACCAGGCTCCAAGCAGGAGCAGTTGCCCGCAGCGACAGAAAATTCTGTAAAGCCAGCCGCCGATGCCATCCACGCGAAATGGAAGTTTGGATTCCGCGTAGCCTGGGGCCTGTCAGGTATTACCGACAGCACGGCCATGTTCCGCCAGCAAACGCTGTTTTCTTCGATGTCATCATCGCCTGTTTCCGGGGTAGCCGGGAGTTACCAGGCACCTGAAGAGCGGAGCACCGGGTTTACGACTGACGTTTTCGTTTCCCGCCAGGTCGGCAGGCGCCTGTCGATACAGGGCGGTGTCAGCTATACCTTGCTGCGTTCTAAGCGCCTTGTGGGCCAGCAGGTCAACCAGGATACCGCATTCGGGAACCGTTTTTCCGGTTCTGTAACGGTTGACCAGTTCTTTCGGTCAGCCGGAGGTGCGGAGGAGTATACCAACCGCTACCATTTTCTCGGTATCCCTGTTGTGGCAGACTACCAGCTGTTCCGGAAAATACCACTGTCAGTTACAGCCGGTATCTCATTGCAGCGGCTGATCGCATCGAACGCGCTCTATTTCGACCCCGCGTCGCAGGTATATTATCACGACATGAACTATTTCAACCGAACGCAGGTCTTTGGGGAGTTCGGCCTGAACTATACGCTTCTGGAGAGGGAAACCTTCAGCTGGCAACTGGGTCCGCGGGTCATGTACAGCTTCAGCGACAACAACCGGGAACGTGCGGGCGGACGACAGCATCTCACATTTGCAGGCATCAGTTCAAAAATTTTATTCACGAAACGCTGATCGTGCAACGGAGACGTTGTACCGGTTGTCAGCAGAAAAAAACCAGGACATGAAAAAGCGACTTCTATCCGCTGCTGTTTGTGCAGGGATCCTGGCAACACTCAGTGGTTGCCTGAAAGATACCTGCCGAAATACTTACAAGATCTACGCGCCGATCACCAAGACACTGACGCAGGTACGTGCAGAGATGCGTTCCGCGGCGCCACAACCATTGGAGAACACAGGGAAGATCTATGTTTTCGGTAACTACATTTTTATGAACGAGGTGAACAAGGGTATTCACATCATCGATAATTCAAATCCGGCATCACCCCAGAACATCAGCTTCATTAACATTCCGAACAACATCGACCTGGCAGTAAAAGGGAACTACCTGTACGCGGATTCCTATTCGGATATCGCCGTGTTCGACATCAGCAACCCGACGAATGTTACGGCGGTGAAGTTTCTGAATAACGTGATCCGTGACAAGAACCGCTACTGGACCGCGAACCAGACCAACCCGGACCAGATCAATGTCATTGTCGGTTATTCCGAAAGGGATACTACTGTTGATTGCGAAACTTACCAGTCCTGGACCGGCTGCCCGAACTGCGTGTTCGCGACTGCGGGCGGCGGCGGTGTTTTTTCGGCTTCGATGCCGCAGGCCGGTGCCGGCGGATCGATGGCACGCTTTGCCATCCAGAATGATTTCCTGTATGCCGTTTCTACCAATGAGCTGTATTCGATCAGCATCAGCGACCCCGTGTCACCGCTGCTGACCTCCACCCAGAACCTGGGATCGTGGGTTGTGGAAACGATCTATCCCTTCCGCGACAAGCTGTTCATCGGCTCACGCAATGGCATGTTCATTTATACTCTGAACAATCCGGCCGTTCCAACCGCGCAGGGAC
>DASUVB010000374.1:0-2026 GCA_036373835.1 Flavisolibacter sp.
TTGCCATTCATGATGGTGAACATAGAGCTGCCATCGTCAAGTACGTTACCATAATTATTATAAAGCGACCACAGCTCAGATCCTATTTTCAGGTCGACCTTCCCTGGCGTGCTGGGTGGATAAAAAGGAAGTACGCAGGGGATGGTGGTGACAACAACGTTATCAGAATAGCTGTCGAAGCAGCCCGGTGATGTTACTGTAAGTGTGTAAGTGCCTGCTTTAGATATAACGGGGTTTGCCGTATTGGCGCCGCTTACGATGATGCCATCGGAGGTGGTCCAGGAATACACCGGGTTCAGTGCGGTCGTAGAGCCGCTGAGCTGCGGCGTCAGGGAGGCGCAGGTGATTGTCGGATCCGAGCCCGCATCCACCGTGAAGTTGCATTGCTGCAGGGCAGCGTGGGTGATAGAAACGCCGTTCTGGATATCAACCTGCATATGGCTCCACAGCGCCCCGATGATCTTGGACTGGCTGGAACCCGAACCGACACTGATCGGTCCATTTGGTGCCCAGACAGTTCCCAGCCACGTGGACTGGTTATTGCCGGATGCGCCATTCGTGATGGACCATGCATAGCCGGTACCTCCCGCCGACTGGCCATTGCCCTGGACTTCCATGTATATCTGGGAAGGGCTTCCGCCACCCACCAGCTCTACGTTTATCTTGAACAGGTCAACATCGCCCGGCAGGTACAGCTTGAAGATACCGCTGGGTGCGGAGGTAAAGTTGAATACAAACTTGTTGAAGTTCCCGCTGTTGCGGATGCTCCTGATGATATAGGTCCCGGGTGCTGAAAAGGTAACAGTCCTGGCGCCGCCCAGCATGATATTTCCGTATTTGGTAGCGTCTGTGCCATTGTAAGGCAGCAGGGTGGTGTTATTTACGATATCGGGTTTGTTCGCCGGTATGGCCGGTATGGAGAAGGTGCCCGGCAGCGTCGGCATCGGGAAAGTCAGCGCTGGGTTGACAGTAACGGTACCAGACGGCGTGGGGCCGCTGTATGAAAAAGAGTTTGAAGTGAGTTCAACACTCCCATTGACGCTGCCACCGCCCACATATATGGGGCCATTCGCAAAGATGCTGCCAGCTATCGATGCATTGGAGCCGGTCTGGAACGCGTTCCCGGCGACAAATGGGTCATTTGCCGCATAAACACTACCGGTAACGGTGTTGCTGTTGGCCAGGTCTATGAGGCCCTTGCTGTAAATGCTTCCCCCTATACTGGACGTTCCCGTAGTGCGTACGATGCTCATGCTGCCAACGTTGCCGCTGACAACGGTGGACGAAGTTCCCAACTGGAGGCCGGTACCAAATACCGAGAAATCCTTAATGTGCGGCCCCTGGGCAAAGGCCCCTGAGGCAAGCAAGACAGAAGAAACCAGCATCAGGAACATAATATTCCCGGATAGTGTAAGGCAGTTTTGTTTCATAATATGTTTTTGTGCATCTGAGAATGGTTGTCGAACAGGCTTTTCATCAGCACTATGCGTGTCTGTTCCGGCTGCAACGGACAAAGTCAGCATGCGTCAATCACATATTCATAGCGGATTTAAGGGAGAGTGTTTTTGAAGGACTGGATGGAGGGACGGATGATGTTTGGATACGGGAAAATACTTATTATTTCCGTTTCTCTCGAATAAAGTTTTTCCGAAAAACGGCAATTTCCGGCATGGTTGAGCATGGCTTTCCCACACCTGATAAGTACATCTGGCGTCAAAGATTGGTCAGGATGATTAAGACGGAATACTCGCAGTGTTTTTGGCAGGATTGGATA
Organism: Flavisolibacter sp.; assembly: GCA_036373835.1. Classification (GTDB taxonomy): domain Bacteria; phylum Bacteroidota; class Bacteroidia; order Chitinophagales; family Chitinophagaceae; genus Flavisolibacter. Next base: position 1,775 of record DASUVB010000374.1, read on the forward strand.
CGAATATGGGGACGGTGGTAGTCCAAAATAATAAAATTCAACGGTATTCCAATACGCGGCAATGCACTTTTTGGTATTTGACCGGAACGGCCCGGTAACTGCCTGCTTTCTAACGGTAACCGGGAAGCGTAATCAGGAAGTTGTACTTTCCGGGATCTTCTTTTCAGCCGGTTTTTCAGAAAGCGGCCGATGCTCTGGTTGCGAATGATGGGCTTGTTTCCTGGCTTCCTTGGCAGCCGCCTTTTCAGCCTC
>DASUVB010000375.1:0-6098 GCA_036373835.1 Flavisolibacter sp.
CGGCGTGCGGCCCAGTTTCTTTTTTATCAGTTCGAATTCGTCTTCTGTCAGGCGTAATTGCTGCGCGGTTTTCAGTGTGACTTCCATGAGGAGTTTTTCAAAGCAGCAAAACTAAGTATCGCACCCGATAACAAGCGGCGACCCGATTAAATAAGTTTCGATATTTTGTGCCGCTAAAATTTTCTGCTTGGAGCATCTGCTGTTTGCCGGGTATCTTGTTTTGTTTGCGTGGATTGTCACCCGGGTGCGGTTTTTCACTCATTCCGGTCTTACCAGTTCCCAGCTGATCATTTTCTTCCTGCTCAAGGTGATGGCCGGGATCTTATACGGGTGGATCGGCGTGTATTATGGCAATATGGCCCAGATGGTGGATACGTGGGCGTACCATTACGAAAGCGTCAGGGAAACGAAGCTGCTGATCGATCAGCCGGGCACCATTTTCAAAGGCCTGTTCCAGAATGATTACGAATCGGGTTACGGTGCTTTTTTCAGCAGCAGCGATTCGTGGTGGAACGACCTGAAGGCAAATTCATTTATCAAGATCCTGGCACTGCTGAATCTTGCCAGCTTCAATAATTATTATATCAACGTCGTCTTCTATTCCTTCCTTTCGCTTTTCGGGCCTGTTGCGCTTTTCCGCGTGATGCACCATGTGTACCCGGGGCGACGGATCGCGGTGATGCTGGCTACATTCCTGATCCCGTCTTTCTTATACTGGACGAGCGGGCTGCACAAGGAAGGACTCATTTTTACAGGCTTTGCCCTGGTAATCTATCACCTGTATTTCGGAATGCTGGAGCCGCGTTTTTCGTGGTGGCGCCTGGTACCGCTGATCGCAGGCTTGTTGCTGGTGCTCATGCTGCGCAATTTCCTGGTGGTGGTACTGGTGCCTGCGGCACTAACATGGATCATTGCCCGGAAGAGCAGGCTGACGCCCTGGAAGGTGTTCGCAGCAGCCTACCTGCTTTTTTTCGCCATTTTTTTTACCGCCCGTTACCTCCATCCCCGGCTCGATTTCCCCGAAGCGGTGGTAAATAAACAGCAGGCCTTCCTGCGGCTGCACGGAGGTTCGTCGGTCGCTGTGACCGAACTGGAGCCCACCTTTACCAGTTTCCTTGTCAATACACCAGAGGCCCTTGTTCTTAGCGCGATTCGCCCCTTCCCTTCGGATGTGCGGCACCTGCTGTCGCTGGCAGCATCTACCGAGATCAATTTCCTGCTGCTCCTGTTCGTGGTATTCCTGGTACTTGGAATCGGCAGCCGGCGGGCCACACCCTTTATATTATTCTGCATTTTTCTTTCCTTCTCCGTGATGTTGATGATCGGATTCTCGGTGAACAACCTGGGCGCCATCGTGCGATACCGCAGCATTGTGCTGCCCCTGCTGATGGTGCCGGTGATCGCGAACCTGGACTGGACCCGCATCAGCCAGTTGCTGTTTGGAAATATTGAATCAAAAAATAATATTTAATATTTTTTACGATTTTGCCGTTTTCGGAGGGCTTCATGTGAGAAAAAATTAAAAATTTTCCACGTTTAGCCATTTTTTTCGCACAAACCGGAAAATAAAGTACGTTTTTTGACAGGATTTAATTCCTTTGTAAAAATTCATTGCCATGTCACTGAGATTTAATGCCCTCAACAACCTGTTGCATGCGGAACGCGACCCGCAGCGGGAACTACCGACGAAGATCACCGCCATTTTTGCCGAAAACGTGTTCACCCACCAGGTGGCGCGGCAGTTCCTGAGTGATGAAGCCTTCAAAAGCCTGATGGCCTCCATCCGGGCCGGACAGAAAATTGACCGCTCCATGGCCGCGCAGATCGCGAACGGCATCCGGGCATGGGCCGAGAGCAAGGGCGTCAGCCATTTCACGCACTGGTTCCAGCCATTGACAGGCACCACGGCTGAAAAGCATGATTCTTTTTTCACTTTGAAAAGTGACGGAACGCCGATCGAGCAGTTTGAAGGCGACGCACTGATCCAGCAGGAGCCGGATGCTTCGTCCTTCCCAAGCGGTGGCCTGCGGGCGACCTTTGAAGCACGTGGCTATACCGCGTGGGACCCGTCGTCACCGGCTTTTATCATGGACATCGGCTATGGCAAAACTTTGTGCATCCCCACCATATTTGTTTCATATACCGGCGAATCGCTGGATTATAAGGCGCCGCTACTGAAGGCGCTCGAAGCGCTCAACCACGCGGCGGTCGACGTCTGTAACTATTTCGACCGGAACGTGCAGCACGTTACGGCCACGCTGGGATGGGAACAGGAATATTTTGTTGTGGACGAAGGCCTGTTCAACGCACGCCCGGACCTGCTCCTGTGCGGCCGTACCGTTTTCGGGCACAGTCCTGCGAAAGGACAGCAGCTGGAGGATCATTACTTCGGGTCCATTCCCGAGCGCGTTTATGCTTTCATGCGCGATTTCGAAAACGAATCCTACAAGCTGGGCATCCCGCTGCGCACCCGTCATAACGAAGTGGCGCCTGCGCAGTTCGAATGCGCACCGATCTTCGAGGAGGTCAACCTGGCGGTGGATCATAACACCCTGCTGATGGACATCATGACACGCGTGGCTGCACGCCATGGCCTGCGCGTGCTGCTGCACGAAAAACCATTTGCGGGCATCAACGGCAGCGGCAAGCACAATAACTGGAGCATGGCCACGGACACCGGCGTTAACCTGCTGGCACCAGGCAAGACACCGAAAACAAACCTGATGTTCCTGGCGTTTTTCGTCAACACCATTAAGGCCGTTCATGATTACGCCGACCTGCTGCGCGCATCGATTGCATCTGCCAGCAATGATTTCCGCCTGGGAGCGAACGAAGCACCGCCGGCGATCATCTCGGTGTTCATCGGGCAGTACCTCTCCAAAGTGCTGAACGATGTGAAGGAAAGGGTAACTGAGAAAATGGATGAAACGGACGAAAGCCTGCTGAAGATCGATATACACAAAAGCATCCCGGAACTGCTGATGGACAACACCGACCGGAACAGGACATCGCCGTTTGCCTTTACGGGTAACAAATTTGAATTCCGGGCCGTGGGCAGTTCGGCTAACTGCGCAAACGCAATGACGGCTCTCAATACCATCATGGCGGAAACGCTGAAGAATTTCCGGGAAGATGTGGATGCGCTGATTGAAAAGGGGGAAAAGAAGGAGATCGCAATCATGCACGTGATCCGTGAATACATCGTGGCCAGTGAAAAGATCCTGTTTGAAGGCGATGGCTACAGCGAAGAGTGGGAAAAAGAAGCTGAACGACGGGGCCTTCCGAACGTAAAAACAACACCGCTGGCCCTTGACGCGATGGTGACCGACAAGGCAAAGGCGCTGTTCGAAAGCAACCGGGTGTACACGCATTCGGAACTGGAAGCCCGCCACGAAATAGAACTGGAAAAATATATCAAGAAGGTGCAGATCGAGAGCAGGCTGATGGTAGACCTGGCCACCACTTATGTTTTACCGGCGGCTATATCCTACCAGAACACGCTTGTAGCAAATATCCGCGGGCTGAAGGAAGTAGGACTTGCCGAAAACGCGTGCAACCAGCGCACAGAGCTGCTGCAGCGCATCACCAACCATATCAACCAGGTTTCGGACCTTACCAACCAGATGATCGAAGCCCGAAAGGTGTGCAACAATATGACCGAAAGCCGTGAAAAAGCTGTTGCGTATTGCACCGATGTAAAGGAAAAATATTTCGACAAGCTGCGGTACCATGTTGACAAGCTGGAGCAGCTGGTGGACGATAAGGAGTGGTACCTGCCGAAGTATCGTGAGCTCGTGTTTCTCCGTTAAGTGCCGTAACTGTAATAAAAAAACCCTTCGGATTACCGGAGGGTTTTCCTTTTAGGATACAATCTTACACGCTTCTAGAGCGAGGTAAATGCTATCAGGGCAGCAAGAATACCAATGATGCCCAGGATCAGCGTTCCCTGGTACTTTTCGTCGTAAAATAGGGATGAGATCTTTTTCATACGCAAAAGGTTTAAGAGTTAACAGCTTTCCGGATACCGGCTCAACCTTTTGTCTTCACGGGGAGGATCACTCTTAAATTTAGTGCAAATAATCCGGAAATGCAAGTCAGCCGGCCAATTCGCTAAGCTCCAGCCAGCGCATTTCCTTTTCGTCGATCAGGCGGTTGATCGTGCTGATGCGCTGGGAGATCTCCTGCAATCTTTCAAAGGGCAGGCCTGTTTCCAGCTCCGCAGAAATAGCACGCCGTTCCTCGTCCAGGTCATTCAGTTCCTTTTCGAGCATGTCAAACTCACGCTGCTCCTTATACGATAATTTTTTACGTGATGGCGCCGGAACCGGTGCCATGGCCTGTTCCGCGACTTTCCTGCCGGGAACTTCCTTCTGCCGCTCCTCCTGCCGGTATTGTGTGTAATTGCCGGGGAAGTCGCGGATAACGCCATCACCCTCAAAAACAAAAAGATGATCCACCAGCCGGTCCATGAAATACCTGTCGTGGCTTACCACCAGCAGGCAACCCTGGAAGTCCAGCAGGAAATTTTCCAGCACCGACAATGTTGGAAGGTCCAGGTCATTGGTCGGTTCATCCAGCACCAGGAAATTGGGGTTCCGGAAAAGGATGGTCAGCAGGTGAAGGCGGCGCTTTTCGCCCCCGCTCAGGCGGCTGATATACGTGTACTGCTGTTCAGGCGGGAACAGGAACAGGTTCAGGAATTGTGCAGCCGTAAGGCTTGCACCATTGGCGAGCGGAAAGTTCTCGGCAATATTCTTTACATACTCAATGACGCGCAGGTCTTCTTTCACTTCCAGACCCTGCTGCGAATAGTTTCCGAAAACCACGGTATCTCCAATGTTTACCTTGCCGCTGTCCGCCGGCTCAACGCCCTGCACGATATTGATGAATGTGGATTTGCCGGCGCCGTTCCTGCCCACAATGCCAACCCGCTCCCCTTTCCTGAAGGTGTAGTCAAACCCTTTCAGGATCTTTTTCTCACCATAACTTTTATACACTTTTTTCAGCTCAACGGTCTTCCCGCCAAGCCGGCTCATTTTGCTTTGAAGACTGAGCTGATTTTCCTGCAACTGTTGCTTCGCCTTCTCTTCAATTTCGTAAAAGTGGTCGATGCGGCTTTTTGATTTGGTGGTACGGGCTTTGGGCTGCTTGCGCATCCATTCGAGCTCTTTCCGGTAAAGATTCCGGGCTTTGCCTACGCTCGCTGCCTCGCTTTCCTCGCGGTGTGCTTTTTTCTCCAGGAAATTTTCATAGTCGCCCTTATACGTGTACAGCTTACCGTTATCCAGCTCCCAGATCTCCGTACACACGGCTTCCAGGAAATAACGGTCGTGCGTGACCAGCAGCAGGGTAACGTTTTCCTTATTCAGGTAATGCTCCAGCCATTCCACCATTTCCACGTCGAGATGGTTCGTGGGTTCGTCCATGATCAGCAGCACATGCTTGTGTTCAAAACCGATGTCGATGAGCGTTCGGGCAAGCGCCACCCGTTTGCGCTGCCCTCCACTGAGAGTAGCGGCCTGCTGGTCGAGGTGGTGGATATTCAGCCTGCCGAGGATCTGCTTCACCTTGGCCTCGAAGTCCCATGCGGCGGCTTCATCCATGCGGGCCAGCATGGACGCGATACGATTCTGGTCCTGCGCATCGACAGCAGCTTCGTACTCCCGGATGACGCGGATCACGGGATGATCTATATGAAAAATATTATCGAGTACCGACAGCTGTTCTTCCAGTTCCGGTTCCTGCTCAAAAAACGCTACGTCCACGTCTTTATGGATCCACACCGATCCCTCGTCAGCAACTTCCTGGCCCGCGAGGATCTTCAACAAGGTGGATTTCCCGGAACCGTTACGGGCTACAAGCGATATTTTATCGCCCTCTGAAATGTGAAAGGAAAGATTTTCGAAAAGAGGTTTGATTCCGTAGGACTTCCCCAGGTCCACCACCGACACGTAATGCATGTGGCAAAGGTACCTGAAGAATTCATGCCGCTTCCAAAAGGGCACATACCGGTATCACCTGCTTCAGGCAGGAATTCAAGGGTACGGATGTCAATATTAAATCACCGGTCATCAGACGCGGTCGCTGCCCCTGTCCCT
>DASUVB010000376.1:0-2446 GCA_036373835.1 Flavisolibacter sp.
GAAGTTTACCTTCCTCCCTGAACATCTCGTTTGAGAATGGTTTGAGGTTTGAAGGTATCGCTCTAATTCTCCATCCTCCATTCTCAATTCTCCATTTTCTCTCTAGCTCCTCGCTATTTTCTTCGCCATTGCCCTGTCATGTCCGTAAATATCTTCACGGAAGTTGAGCAGGCCATCATCATCAACCCATGCTGTAAAATAGGTAATGGCAACCGGTACGGTTTCCGGGAGGGATACCCACTGCTCTTTCCCTGTCTTCATGGCCCTGTCGATCTTTTCCGGTGTCCAGTTGGAGGAGTTGCGGAGAAGGTATTTCGCCAGCTTAGCAGGTTCCGACAAACGGATGCAGCCATGGCTGAAGGCGCGCTTGCGGAACTGGAACAATGATTTGGCTGGTGTATCGTGAAAATAGATGTTGTGGCTGTTGGGAAACACGAACTTCACGAGGCCAAGCGAGTTCTTTGGTCCCGGTTTCTGACGGATCACAGGGAGCCCGTTTTCAGTGCCGGTCTGCTCATAGCCGTTCCTGCGCAGGTAACCGCGGTTTTTACGCATCGCGGGCAGGATCTCCTCGCGGACAATACTGGGCGGCACGTTCCAGTAGGGGCTGAATACGATGTGCTTCATTTCATCATTAAACACCACGGTTTTATTGCCCTCGGTACCAACAACAATGGCCATGTCGAACACCTTGCGGGTTCCTTCAAATACATGAAGCTGGAATTCGGGAATATTTGCTACAAGCCGGGTGCCTGGTGTGGGCGCCGGCATTCGCTTCATCCGCTCGAGATTAACCAGCAACTGGTCGATACGTTTTTCCACCGGTACATTCAACTCCTTTACCAGTCCGGCATTTACAATGCCGTCCTGTTTGAAGCCAAACTGCCGCTGCACTCTTTTGACCGCAGCTGAAAGATCTTCCGTAAACAACTCTGACTGGTCGTCGGACTTAAAATCTCCCGACGCGTGCAACCGTGCCTTTAGCTGCCTCACAATGGGATCAGACTGTCCTTTCCACAGGTGTTTTTTCCAGATAGCGGCAATCTTTTGCCAGCCGCCGTTCCGCTCGATCTCGTAATAACGGTTGAGCTCATTTTCAAGCTTGAAATATTGTGGATAAACTACACCCTGTCCGCCCGAATGGATCTTTGCCGAGGGGGTTTGTACTGATTCTTTCTGATCGGTGATTACAGGCGCCGGATTTTCCTGAAGCCTTTCCGGCTTAATAGTAAAGCTCTCTGCTGCAATAAAGATGGTGCTTGCAAGCGCTAGTGCACCAATACGGATTTTTGTTCCCATTTCTACACATTTTCGATTGCTTCCTCAACATCGGGGAATCGGGTAAGGTAAAACAAGAACCGCACCGTTTCGCCGGCTGCGCCACTCATGCAGGTACCGGTTCTGGCACACCTTTGAGGCAGCTTGCACCACTGAACGGCAGAGCACGCAAGAATCTGTGGTGCAGGACGATCAGGATGTAACGCTGTATACTGCGATTCACGTCCTGGAGCATATAGAGATTGCCTGCGGAGCGGGTATAAGACGCTGCAAAGGGGTCGCATAAGATTTGTAAACTATAATTTCCTATTTTATGGCCTATGAAGAATCTATTAAGGATCATCACAATCGCCCTGTTGCCATGTACTGTTTACGCGCAGACCACGCCGGACGAACGGCGGCTGGGAGCCTGGTACATGTATTTTTTCCAGAAAAAAATCGCCAGTTCAGCATGGGGGTTTCAGGGGGACTACCAATACCGATCATGGAACGGCGGTTCGGACCTGGAGCAGTTGCTGCTGAGAAGCGGAATTACTTTCCGCCCCAAATCGGATGACATCACATTCACTGCAGGTTATGCTTATGTATTGACGGGCGCGTATGGAACCGGCGATAAGGCCACCTTTAATGAAAACAGGGTATACCAGGAAGCCCTGGTCCCTCAAAAAATCGCAGATCGCTTTTACCTGACACACCGTTTCCGTTATGAACAGCGATGGGTCCAGAACCAGGATTTCAGAACCCGTTTCCGCTATAATTTGTTTGTGAATGTGCCGCTGAACAGGGAGAAGATGGAGAAAAATGCTGTCTACCTGGCGTTATATAACGAGATATTTATAAATGGCGAAACCAGCATTGGCGATGGGCAGGCGGTTCAGTTATTCGATCGAAACAGAACCTACTCCGGGGTGGGATATGGACTGGCAAATGGCCTGCGATCGCAGTTAGGGTGGATGCTGCAAACTACTGCCGGCTGGCAGAAGGGTCAATTACAACTAAGCCTGCATCATATTTTGTGATGCGACATAGAAAAATCAAAAAAGGCCGCATCGCTGCAACCTTTTGATATCAGTGATCCGGACAGGACTCAAACCTGTGACCTACTGCTTAGAAGGCAGTTGCTCTATTCAGCTGAGCTACCGGACCATGCGGGGCCCGCAAATATAAG
>DASUVB010000377.1:0-2293 GCA_036373835.1 Flavisolibacter sp.
CAACCAGGATCGTATAAAAAGCAATGGCTGTCAGCGCCCTGCTTTTATTGAAATAAGAAATGACCAGCATGACCAGGCCTGTAAGCGTGAGCAGTACGGGCACGTGTGTCAATGCCAGGTGTATCTGGGACATATTCATACAATAAATTTTAACGTTAAAAAATGTGTTGCGGATCAGCAGGCTGGCCGGGGAGGATGAAATATACCGCGGTCCGTTCCCGAAATTTCAGGGTCGTGGACAAGGTTGAAGTCTGCCTCCCGGGAAATCACCGGTGGCGTCACGGCATCAGCAAAGGGAACGGGGATCACCTGTAAACCTGAAAAGGTATTCTCTGCGGTTTTGAATGGAAGACGGCTGTCTTCATCGCTGTCTTCATCGGACCCGTGGTTGTCGAGGTAGTGTTCCACCAGGAAGCCGGTGAGCGATTCGCTTCTGCCGCTATTGATGTGCGACAGGTAATGATGCACCAGAACCGGCATTTTCAGCAGCTCGCTGAACGAGGTGCTGTACGCCAGGAAAATGAAAGCAAAAAATATGGACGTTGCTTTGTGCATCACCTTAAAGTTACATGATGTTTGTAAGCAAAGCCCGGCTGTGGTAATGGAATAAAGGTATTTTGACAATACTTTAATCTGTTTGAAGTGCAGGAATCCATCGAAATTTGCACATGGCCCCGATTAAACGCGCAAAGGAACTCGTTACATTTTCGAAAGAGCATCACGATGGACTGTTACTGGTATGGAAGATCCGCCAGGGTATCCGCAAACAGGTTGTGCCACAGCGTATCGCATCGTTTGTGCAATGGTTCTGGGAACATCACCTGGACCAGCATTTCCGACGCGAAGAGGAATTGCTCCCTGCAGTGCTTAATGCCGATCACCCCATGATCCGGCGCATGATGGATGAACATGCACAGATCCGGCAGGCCCTGGACGATCTTGTCACTCCCACAGGCCTTGAAAAATTCGCGCAACTGCTGGATGACCACATACGCTTTGAAGAACGTATCCTGTTCCAGGAAATTGAAAATGCAGCGTCACCCCAACAATTGCAACACATCGGCGAAGCCCTCGCAGACGAATCCGCATGTCCCCAGTGGACCGATGAATTCTGGAAATAGGTGCAATTACCAGCGCGCGATGAGCTTGAAATTCACCAGGCGCGGTGTCAGCCGGTTCGGCATTGTAAAAATATTATTCGCGAAATCCTTGATCAGCATGTACGAGATGGTGTTCGGACGGTCTATCAGGTTAAAGACCTCCAGGCTCGCCCAGATGTTATCAAAGGATCGGAAGGGTGAGTGGCTTCTGCGATTCGACCTTTCCGTATCCAGCAGCAACGCGCTGAAGCCGATATCCACGCGCAGGTAAGGCGGGATCGTCAGCGCGTTCCGGTACTGCACGCTTCCGGGGATGTTGTACGGCATGTTGGTGCCATACAGCGTATAGAGGTATACCTTGAAGTTCTTGTTGGTGGACAGGTAATCCTGGAAGAACATGCCGAATGTGATCAGCCGGTCGGTGGGCCTGCGCAGCCACCCGGGGTAAACCGTAACACTGTCGACCGGTTTGAAGGTCGAGTCAATCGTGTATTGTTTGTAAGAATCATTCTGCAAATCTTCGCGTGTGCGCATGAAGCCCATACTGAGCCAGCTTTCCGCGTCCTTTACGATTTCGCCGAACAGGCGCATCTCGAGACCTGCGGCATATGCTTTCGCTGTATTCTCCCCGAAATACCGGAGCCGTACATTATCAATGTCGTACGGGATGGCATCGGTGATCTTTTTGTAATAGGCTTCTGCAGTCAGTCGCAACGGGCGTCCGAAGCCGATGAAATTGTAATCCATCCCGGCCACCAGCTGGCTGCTGCGCTGCGCTTTTACCTGTGTATTCACGGTGCCGTCATACCGCCTCAGCTCACGGTACAAAGGAGGCTGATGGTACATTCCCGCCGCCGCACGGAACACGATATCTTTTTTCCAGGCTGGCTTTAGCGACGCGCCGGCTCTCGGCGTGATCAGCAACTGGTCATTCAGGTCATTGTAATTGATGCGCACCCCGCCATGGAACGTCCACGATGCGCCATTTTTTCCGTCTACCGCGAAATTATCCTGCAGGTAACCACTGAATTTATTGATATGGAGTTCGGCGCGCGATTTCAAGACCTTGCTCATGAGCAAAGCGGAAGGGTTATAGGGCAGGGAATAGCCGGCAGAATCATTGTATTCCCATTCATTGAGCTTGTCCGCGATCGAAGTCTGGTCATATCCCACACCCCATTGCAGCAGGTGCT